>CAYRVZ010000011.1:11065-23656 GCA_964427815.1 uncultured Saprospiraceae bacterium
AGACGCTAACCGCTGTTTCGGGATGTGATAGTATTGTCAATATCAATCTAAGTTTTTCCAATAGCATCTCGACTGATTACAACGAAACCATTTGCACGGGGCAGAGCCTTTCGGTAAATGGCACTACCTACGATGCCAACAATCCCACGGGAACGGAGACGCTAACCGCTGTTTCGGGATGTGATAGTATTGTCAATATCAATCTAAGTTTCATATCGGGACTACCCCTTCTAGAAAATGACTATTTGACGATCACGATACAAGAAGAGCAAAAATTTAACATACTCAACAATGACGTTCTACCAGATGACTACATATTCAATATTAATCAAAGCAATCATTTAGACTATTTTCAGACTGATTCAAATGGAGACTTAACCATTCGTTCAAGTGAAGCTACTTCGGGCGACGTTCTTAATATCACTTATCAAATATGCGATAATTTTTGTCCTGACTTATGCGCCACCGCCTCCGTTGAAATCAAGTTTGAATTTACACAGCCAGAAGAAGTAATCGTCTCAGATATACTCACGCTCAATGGCGACGGCAAAAACGACAAACTATTCTTCAAGAATTTGACTTACGACAATATGGGAATCTTAATCTTCAACCGATGGGGAGATCTAGTCTTTTCGGAAAATCCATATAAAAATCAATGGAATGGAACTAATAAAAATGGCGTTAATCTACCTAACACGACCTATTATTACATCCTAACTATCGACCGATCTGAAGGGAAATTTATTAAAGGGGATGTGTTGCTGGTCAGGTAAATACAATTTACTTTATATCTAAAGGTCAATCATTAATGAGTCTAGGATAAAACTGGACCCTGTGAGACACGAATTGCGCGAATTACACGAATTAAAATGAGAGGAGTTTTATAGTGGAACAATACATATAACCTTTCGAGGCTTTCGTTGTTTATACAAGACAAAAACAACAAAAATGACCCAATCTGCCCCGAAATTCGACTTCGAGCAATACGATAATGACCCCATACAAGTACAAAAATATACCCTTTCAAATGGTTTACAGCTCTTTTTGACCGTCAATAAAGACGCTCCACGTATCCATACCAATATAGCCGTAAGGGCGGGTTCTAAACACGATCCAGCCGAATCAACAGGGCTAGCGCACTACTTAGAACACATGATGTTCAAAGGGACTTCCAAAATTGGTGCGCTAGATTGGAAAAAGGAGAAAATCTTTTTAGACAAAATTTCAGCGCTTTACGAGGAGATGCGCAAAGAATCAGATCCGAAGAAAAGAAAAGCCATCTTCAAGAAGATAGACAAAACCTCCTTCAAAGCTGCCGATCTCGTTGCCGCAAATGAATATGATAAATTGGTGTCTATTCTCGGAGCAGAAAAAACGAATGCTTATACTTGGCTTGAGCAGACCGTGTATGTCAATGACATCCCTTCCAATGAGATAGAGCGTTGGATGAAACTAGAGGCCGAACGGTTTAAGATGGTGGTCTTGAGGTTATTTCATACGGAATTAGAAACAGTTTATGAGGAGTTTAATATCAACCAAGATAAAGATTTCCGCAAGGTCTTTAAAGTAATTAATGAAGGACTTTTCCCAACCCATGCTTATTCGCAAACCACCATCGGAAAAGGGGAACATTTAAAAAACCCATCTCACCTTAAGATTTACGAATATTTCAATAAATACTACCGTCCAAACAATATGGCCATTTCCATGTCTGGGGACTTCAATCCAGAGGAAGTTGTTACACTTGCCGAAAAATATTTTGGGCAATTAAAGAAAGGGAAAATCCCAAAATATTCTTTCAAGCCGCAAGTAGAAATTAAGACTATTAAACAAGAAATAGTTTATGGGCAAGGAGCTGAATATTTACAATTAGCCTGGCGCTTTGGTGGTGCAAGCTCTAAAGACATCCCATATTTTCATTTATTGAAAGGGTTGTTGTTTAACGAGAAGGCTGGGTTAATTGATTTGAACTTGGTTAATCAGCAAGTACTATTGGATGCTTATGCTTATTTTAGCGAGCATGAAGATTATAGTATGTTCATGATGTATGCCAAACCGAGAGAAGGCCAAAGCTTATCGGACATTGAAAAACTCTTGATATCACAAATAGAATTAGTAAAGGAAGGAAAGTTTGAGGATTGGATGATAGATGCTGTCATCAAAGATTACAAGTATAGAGAAATGAAATCTCTTGAATCCAACAAGGCACGGGTAGATGCCTTGACCAATGCTTTTACACTTGGCATATCCTGGGATGAGGCTATTCAACTATTTGACCAAATGTCAGCCATTACCAAAAAAGGTTTAATAAAATTTGTGCGCAATCAATTCAAAAACAACTACATCGCTGTTCAAAAATTAACGGGTGAAGATAAAAACATCCTTAAAGTAGAAAAACCAGAAATCACTCCACTAGAAGTCAAGCGTGATGTGGAATCTACCTTTTTAAAAGCATTTAGAAAAGAAGAAACGAAGCCAATAGATCCTGTATTTATTGACTTTAAGGAAAATATCCAATCTACTACACTCAAATCTGGTATTCGATTGGACTGGGTTAGAAATCCGCACAATGCTACTTTCACTTTGCGCTACATATTCGAAATGGGCAAAAACAGCAGCAAGTTGTTAAGCTTGGCAATTCGTTACTTGCCATATTTGGGTACAAAAAAATATTCTGCTGAGGCATTGCAAATTGCTTTCTTCCGATTGGGATTAAGCTTTGGTGTAAACGTTAGAAACAAAAATATATACGTAAAATTAGATGGACTAGAAGAATCGTTTAAAGAAGGTGTAGCCTTATTTGAGCACATTCTGAATCATGTAGTCCCTGATGAGGAGAAACTAAAATCATTAATTCAGGATATTCTCAGTAATCGAATAGATGCCAAAAAGAACAAAGCCCAAATTCTAAAAAACGGATTAGTTAATTATGGCTATTACGGAGCCCTCTCCCCCTTTGCGGATCGCTTCAGCACAGAAGAATTAGCCAATATCCAAGCGAAAGATTTGGTTACTCAAATTAAATCCTTACAAAAACATGAGCATCATATATATTACTATGGGCAATTACCCGTTCCCGAAGTCAAAAAAACACTAAACAAGTTACACAAAGCGCCAAAAAAACTAGAACCCGTTTTCTTGTCTAGACTATATAGAGAAGTACCCACCGAGCAAAACAAAGTTTTTGTTGCACACTTCCCGATGGTTCAAACAGAAGTTTTGATGATGTCCAGAGGAACGGACCATTTTGATTTGGAGGAAAAACTAATGGGCGATTTATGGAATGAATACTTTGGTATAGGCATGTCTAGTGTTGTCTTTCAAGAGATACGAGAATCCAAAGGTTTTGCTTACTCTACATACGCTTATTTTCGGACGCCTGTGGTAAAAAATGACGCTCATTATATTCAGGCATTTGTAGGCACACAACCGGACAAATTAAAAGATGCCGTTTCGACCTTGCGTAAAATAATAGACAAGATGCCCGTCCAAAAAACGGCCATAGAAGCTGCTCGACAGAGTTTATTAAAAAAGATTCAGACAGAACGAGTTTCACCTGAGCATATTTATTGGGAAGCTGAAGCTTTTAAAGAATTAGGTATCCATCAAGATTTGCGTAAGCTGAAATATGAATTCTTGCAAAAGGTCACTCCGCAAGATTTGATTAATTTTCAAAAAGAAAAAATCAAAAATCGTAAATTTAGCTTTCTAGTCCTAGGAGATACCGAGCAGATGAATATGAAATACTTAAAGAGTATTGGACCAGTAGAACAATTGAGTTTAGAAACTTTATTTGGATATTAATAGGACAAGATCAATTTATCCGATACTGTACTTGCAGCCCTTTGAGGAAGTTACGTAAAAACTGATCCTGACAAACTCGGTATTGGTTTTGCGTGAATTTTCTAAAAAAAGCGTTGATTTCGTGCTTACTAAAGCTCAACCCAACTAATTGCATGATATCAACAATATCTTCATCCCTCATCTCCAAGGCTATCTTTAACTTACGTAAAATAATATTATTATTTAATTTACTTTCGGGTTTAGGAGCTGGACCGGGTCGCTTGCCTCGTTTATCTGCAATAAAACCATTTAGAAACATCGCTAATGTGCGATCTTCCAGAACTTTATAAGCAGGATCATCCTCTTTTTTCATCCAATCACTCACTTGTGCCCTTGTTACCTCATGGTCTCCTAGAGCAAAAAGTGCTATCATTTGGTCATCCCCTAAATCGAAAGTATAGCGCAATCGACGCAGTATATCATTATTGGTCATTTAACTTTTTTTGCAAAGATAAGCAATTAACTAATCCAAACTGTATTTTATCGTAAAGGCATACTGTTGATGCACTTTAAGCTATCCAAACCAATGGACACTTAAAGAATAATAAATAGCCATCAATCCCGAAAAAATAGCACTTGCCAAAAACCGCCGATCAAGTGAGATTTTGTTTTGAATGAGGTAATTAGCTGCCAAAGAAATAGGAATATTAATCAAAAAAGACATCGCTCCAATTCGCAACAAATCCCAGCTTAACGCTTCCGAATCTCCCGAAATTATTTTTATAAAAAAATATGACGGGCTATCCACAGTGGATTAAAATACAGCATAGCCATAGAGGCCCTTTTAATGGAGGACTCATATCGCTAGCTATTTGCCTACCCTTTCTGTTTCACAGCCAAATTAAACTTCCCTTAACACAGAAAACCAAAAAAAATGTCCATATTTGTACTATACTTGCGTTAAGTAACTAAAATAGTAAACTTATGAAAAAGTTGATGAATTTATTGGTGTTGTTATTCGTTACTCAAGCCATGTTTGCACAAGAGTCAACTATTGATCCTCGAGCGACTGTCTTATTGGATAAGATGAATGCGCAATTTGACTCTTATGAGGCTTATGAGATGGATTTCAAAATTGTGCTTCAATTTCCAGAAATGGATAAACCCGATGTACAAAGAGGAAAATTTATCCGTAAGGACGCCTTCTATCGAGTCATCACACCTGAGCAAAAGATCTACTGCAATGGAACATATGTATGGATGTACACAAGATCTGGCAATGAAGTACAAATAACAGATGCGGATGATACAGGCAGTGATTTTGTCTCCCCAGATCAATTGTTCACCTTATATAAGACTGGGGATTATATCTACAGAATCAATCGCGAATTTGACGAAAAGGGCGAAAAACTAGCTGAGATTGAATTCAAACCAACTGACAAGATGAGCGACTATTTCAAAATAAAAATGATTCTCAATCGAACGACTCATCTACCCAAATCGATTAAGATTTTTTACAAAGATGGTTTACGGGTCACAACGAAGGTGACTAATATCATAAAAAATAAAAACTACAAGGTCGGTTTCTTTGATTTCGATGCTATCAAGTTTCCTGGTGTAAAAGTAGAAGACTTGCGGCTTTAGTTTCATCCGCCCTTATCCAAACCTCAATAAAAAACTAGATGCACAAAATAGCTGCAAGCTATGTCCATACCGTTACAGGGCAAGTACTTAAAAATGGCATAGTCACTGTTGACCGTCAGGGCGTAATACAAAAAATAACGACCTTTAAGGGGCGTGTCCCTAAAGGTGTTACCTTCTATGAAGGGCATCTAGTGCCGGGCTTCATCAATACGCATTGCCATCTGGAATTATCCCACATGAAGGGTTTGGTGGATACTGGGACGGGCTTAATATCCTTTATTTCCAAGGTCGTAACCCTGCGGAATTTTCCTCAAAAGACGATTGATTCGGCTATTGTAAAAGGGGAAAAGGAAATGATTAAAAACGGTATTGTTGCCGTTGGTGATATTAGCAATCAGATGGATACACTTGCGCAAAAAGCCAAAGGAAATTTACGATACTATACTTTTGTCGAGTTGTTTGACTTATTACAAGGCGATGTCGTCCATACAATGAATCAGTATCAACCTGTTTATGATGCTATTCGTTTGCCGAAAGGGCACAAAAAATCTTTCGTTCCGCATGCACCTTACAGTGTGAGTGATGCGCTCTTTAAGAAAATACAAAGCTTGAATGTTCAAAATGTAACGGTTAGTATTCACAATCAAGAATTACCCGCGGAGGACGATTTTTTCATCAATAAACAGGGGGGATTTGTGGATTTCTACAAAGGTTTTAAATTGTCTATCAAGCAATTCAAGCCCACAGGCAAAGCCTCCATTTACAAAGCAATGGAATATTTAAACCCCAAAAGCCGAACACTCTTTGTTCATAACACGCTTACGCAAAAGAAAGAAATTCAAGCTGCACACGATTGGAGTAAAAACGTCTATTGGGCTACCTGCCCGAATGCAAATCTATATATTGAAAATAGGTTACCAGACTATAAGGCATTCATTGCTGAAAAGGCCAGAATGACCATCGGCACAGATAGTTTAACTTCAAATTGGAAGCTGTCAATTCTAGAAGAAATGAAAACCATCGCCAAATACAACTCTTACATTCCTTTCGAAACCCTTTTGAAATGGGCCACCATCAATGGTGCTAGAGCGCTCGGGATGCAGAAAGAATTGGGCTCTATCGAAGTAGGCAAGCAACCCGGGCTAAATCTAATTACAGGTATCAAGAATGGTCAAATAGCCAAAGCCAAAGTTATCAAACTTATCTAAAGCAAGCAAATCTTTTAGGCTCCTTCTATATGCGTCTCCTGCTGCTGAAAGTATTTATTCCTCCCAAAATGTGATTAGGACAAACTATTTCATATTTTTGGTTTGACCCAAAAATTTGTCCCTCGCTGGCGGTCGCCAGCGAGGGACAAATTATTTGTGTTCTGGGACTTCATTATGGGACATGCACGAGATGTAAAACTAACATAGCATATGTGTAAGCTATGCACATGAGTTACTCAGGCTCCACCCCAATAATGATATTAAACTTTCCATAGTTCTTAAAGAATTTGCTACCGGGCGCTTCGGCCTTATCAAAGGCCTTATCAAAACCTAAACCATAATCAAATCCAATCGTACCAAACATCGGCAAGAAAACCCTTAGTCCTAGCCCAGCAGAACGCTTTAAGTTAAAAGGATCATAGCTCTTAAATTCATCCCAAGCATTACCCGCTTCCAAGAAACCTAATACATAAATCGTTGAGGATGGATTTAGCGAAAGTGGATATCTTAATTCCATGGTATATTTATTAAAAATAGCGGCACCAAATGCATTGGCGGCAAAACCTTGCACCCCACTATCATATCCCCGTAGCGTCACAAACTCCCGGCTCGTAATCTGAAAAGTTTGTTGGTCTAAAGCTCCCCCACCCAATTCAAAACGTTCAAAAGGAGATTGTCCTCGCTTCTTATTATAAGAACCTAAGTATCCCATTTTGGCTGCAGTTTTTAAGACAAACTTACTACCCAAACTGGTGTACCACTCCGCATTAAATCTAAACTTAATGTATTCCGCAAACTTATACTTCTCTATCAAATTAGTCGGCTCACTGCCTCTAAACAAAGAATAAGGAGGCGTCGCTTTCACGATAAAAGAAAACTTAGAACCTTGCTCTGGAAACAAAGGATAACTAATCGTCGAACGCGTAAAGTTCTGAATAAGCGCAAAGTTATTAAAACGCCCTTCAGCTAATGGTTCTCCTGAAGGTGCTTGAAAATAACGGTCTGCCCCTTTCAAATTTAGTATTTCGATACTCACAGCTGTACTCGAAATAAAGTTATCATCGGGAATCTTCAATCGTTGTCCCAGACTAATAGTTGTATTAAAAGTTTTAAAGTACTTCTCCTCAAACACTGTCCCAATATTCATAAAGGAATAAGAAGAAGCAACAGAAAGCGATCTAGGCTTACGCCCACCCAACCACGGCTCCGTAAAAGAGGCGCTAATGCTTTTTCGAATAGCACCTTGCATTTGTCCACGCAAACTAACTACCTGACCATCACCTTGCGGATATGGCTTCCATGCAGAACGTTTGCCGATATCTGATACAGCAAAATTGCTAAACTTCACTCCTAGTGTGCCTATTAATCCGCCTGGAATCCTTCTTCCGCCAAATTCTCTTGCGGGTTGATAACCGGCACTTAATTCTAATTGATCCGAAGGCTTTTCTTCGACATCATAAACGATATCCACAGTACCCCGTTGAGGATTAGTCGGTGTCTGAATGCCAAAATTTTCAGGATTAAAATAACCTAGCGCCATGAGTTCTCTTTGCGACCGAATGATAGCCGCCCTAGAAAATTTTTGCCCTGGCTTTGTTCTTATTTCTCGTCTGATGACATGCTCATGCGTCCGATCGTTACCATTGATGACAATTCTATTTACCGTAAACTGTGGCCCTTCAAAAATCCTAAATATCAAATCAATAGAATCATTTTCTACTGCCACCTCTACAGGGTCAATTCTAAACGCTAGATATCCTTTATCCAAATACAAGGAACTAATATCTCTACCATCTTGGCTAAAACGTAGTCGTTCTTCTAGTAATTCCGTATTATATACATCGCCTTTTTTGATACCCAAGATTGTTTCCAGTCTCTTCGTATCATACAATGCATTTCCTTTCCATTCAATATTTCGGAAGTGATACTGAGCCCCTTCTTTTAAGTTAATATCAATAACTAATTTGCCTTTATCATTTCTATAGACAGAATCCGAAAGAATAGTAGCATCTCTATAACCCAGCTTATTATAAAAGTTTATGATATTCTTTTTGTCTGTCTCATATTCACTTTTGATAAACTTAGAAGCCGAAAATATTCTGCGCTGTTCCTTCGTCTCTTTCATTTGCTTGCGCAACTTTCTTGATTTTATATGGGTTTTACCCGAGAAGCCATGCAGTATTTTTTGGAAAAAATTCTTTGGTTTTGTCTCCACAATAGCTGTATTTCCAGTAAAATTAATCCGAGCAATTCTTACCTTTTTCTTTCTACTAACCGAAATAACCAGCTTTACAGCATTCTCTTTTTTAGTATCCTTTTGTTCTTTTACTTTGACGATTGCATCCAGGTATCCTTTTTCTTCATAGAACTTGAGGACTTCTCTTTTGATGGTTTCTTTTACTTGAGTGGTTACAATTGTTCCTTTTCTGATGGTGTTATTAATAATATCATTCAGATCTTCATGTTGAGATTTTTTCACCTTTCGCAAGACATGCCCCGTTAGCCTCGGCATTTCTTGTACTTTTAACTCTAAGAAAGCTATATCTCCAATGATTTTATAAATTGATATTTCAACATTAGTGAATAACTTCAACCGCCAAAGGGACTTGATGGCCTTCTCTGTTTCGATACCGGGTATCTTAATTTTGGCTCCAACTCTAAAGCCAGAGATGGCGATAATGGCATTGGGGTCGCTAAACTCCGCTCCTTTCACTCTGACTCCACCAATTTCATACTTGGCTGGCTCCACAAAATTTAGACTAGCAGGAGGAATTGTATCCGTTTGAGCCAATCCAAAGAAAGGCTTTACAGCCAAAAACAAAATAATTAAAAGTAGATTCTTCATATTTTCGATTCCGTATCTTAATGCTTGCGCAAAAATGTAGTTTAAAGGTTAAAGATGCAATTCTCGCACTTGCATAATAGCGCAAAATTGGGGATAAAATTGGGTCTTTCGGCTTTTTTTAACAAAAAAAAAGATTTTGTGGGATAATGAGTCGCCATTTGGACTATTCCTTTAGCTGTTCACTGGTTTTACCAAATCTTCTTTCCCTATTTTGAAAAGTATAAATAGCTTCATACAGGTCATTTTCCATAAAATCTGGCCAAAGTAAAGGGGTAAAATAAAACTCTGAATAAGCCAGCTGCCACAAGAGATAATTGCTTAATCGGGTCTCTCCACTGGTCCTAATCAATAATTCAGGGTCAGGCATATCATAAGTGGTCAATGCGCCTGAAAAGACGGCTTCATTTATATCATCACTGCTCATCTTACCTTCTTTAACTTTTTGTGCAAGCGTTTTAGCTGCTTCCATTATTTCCCATCGTCCGCTATAATTTAAAGCTAAGGTCAAACGCATTCGATCATTACTAGCAGTTGCTTTTATTGCCTTTTCCATAGCCGCCTTGCTGCGTTTAGGCAAAGCAGACAAATCACCAATCGTCTGTAATTGAATATTATTCTTATTCAGTATTTTGACTTCTTTATTGAGGGTTTCCACCAAAAGTCGCATCAAAGCATTGACCTCAAACGCGGGTCTATTCCAATTTTCGGTAGAAAAGGCATAAAGTGTTAGGTATTTCACCCCGACTTTTGCGCAAGCTTCAGTAATTCTTCTAACAGTTTTGACTCCTGCGCGATGCCCCAGAACTCGAGGTTGCCCCTTCCCTTTTGCCCAACGACCATTACCGTCCATAATAATGGCGATATGCTTGGGAAGTTTCTCTTGGTTTAATAATTCTTCGTAATTCATCTACTTGCGGTTAAGCGGATGCAAATTTACGTTTTTTTTTGGTAGTACTAAAGATTCTATCCTATTAAGTCCATTTAGCCAAATGTCTTACTATCCGCGCAAATCCGTAATATACGTGTCATTTGTGTGCCATCCTTTGTTCATAACGTTAAAAAATACTGCTTTAACTGTCAAGGTCGCTCCTTCCCAAGCTATTTTGTCCGATTCAAAGACGGAATACTATTGGAAATACCTTTTTTTAGTTTTTTAATGATAACTTTCAATATCTATATTTATTTGGCAATACTCAGAAGGCACAGTTCTATAAATTGGCTTTCCTTCTTTATTGGTTTCTCCAAACCAAATGCCTAAATGACCTTCTGGTGTATCATTTTCAAACTCAAGGAAGACCACAACACCTGAATCTTTACCAACGGTTACAAAATTACCTTTTTTTAATAACTTCATATTCTTCTGATGTTTTATAATTATCATTCATAATTCTTTCACTCATTGTTTTCTTTTTTAGGGTTTAGTTTCTCACTAATTATTTTTTCTAACTCGTAAGCCGCTACACCTATGGGATTTTCAAAACCTCTCATTGCGTATTCTACTTTTACATTGCTTTTGGTTGCACATAACAATAAACCAATGGTATTGTTATCGGCTTTAGTTTTCACCAAATCATCTACTGCCGAGATATAAAAATTGAGTTTTGAGATATATTCTGGTTTAAACTCTCCAACTTTTAATTCAACCACCACATAAGCGTGTAAAAATGTGTGGTAAAACAATAAATCTATTCTATAGTCTGAATTATCTACCGCTATCTCATATTGTCGTCCTACAAAAGCAAAGCCTTTTCCTAATTCAAGTAAAAAGTCTGTAATTTTTTGAGTTAGTTCCAATTCTACTTTTCGCTCATTTACTTTTTGAGTTAAATTTAAAAAGTCAAAATTATACGGGTCTTTAAAAATGCTTTTTGCCAAATCTGATTGTGGTTTGGGTAGGGTTTCTGTAAAATTATTTATTGCTTTTCCGCTACGTTTGTACAAGTCAGATTTTACTTGCAATAGCATTACATCTCTACTCCACTCATTTTTTGCTGTTTCTGCAATATAAAAAGCCCTTTCTTGTACATCTTTGACTTTGGTCAGCAAACTGATATGATGGTACCAAGTTATTTGTGCAAGTGCCACTTGCACAATCTTATTTTCTGTTTGTGCAAGTGTCACTTGCACAATTGGGAAGTTTGGATATTCTTTGGCAAATGCTCTCATATACTTTAGGTTTCTTACTGAAAAACCTGTTGTATTTGTAAAATTTGATTTTATTTCTTTCGATAATTTATCTATTATTTGAGTTCCCCAACCTTTGGTCTGTTGTGCATCTAAAATAGCATTGCCAATTTCCCAATACAATTGAAGCATTTCGGCATTTACCTTAAAGGATACTCTTGTTTGTGCTTCAAGTATTTTATTTTTTATAACACCTATCCAGTTATTAATCTGTTCCGATTTTTGAATTTTGTTTTTCATAGCACAAATCCCATTTTAGCAAGGTGCCCGTTTACTTTATCTTCCAAGTCTTTTACTTCTTGGTCTATTTGTGGCAAAGGTGTAGCATAGCGTTCTGCCAGTTCCTTTATACGGTTAGTAAGGCGTTGGCTAATGTGGTCTATCTCGCCTTTTATAGCGTTATCTATGGTTTGCATCCATTTATCATCTACTACCAATGTTTTTACTTCTGTTTCGGTCAATGTTGGGTATTTGGCGTAGAGTTTTTCGTCCAGTACTTTTTCGGCTTGTTTTATTTTTTTGTTGGTAGCGGTAAGTTTTGTGTGTAGGTCAATGTATTTTTTTAATACTGCTAATTCTTCTTTATCTGCATCTGCTTCTTTTTGCAGTTCTTTGTATCGTTTGCTTACATTGGTTTTACTTACTTTTTCTATTTCTGCAAAATAACTGTCTTCACCAGATTGTTCTTCTTCTAATTCCGTTATTTGACTACTGATATTTTCTTTTTCGGTTTCCAAATCAGCAAGGACATTTTTTTCGGTTTCAAAGTATTTATTTATGTCCAATTCCTTAGGAACAAGGTCGCAAGTCCAACCTTTGTCTATCATTTTTTTTGCTTTGTTGGCTACTAAAATTCGATAGGTTTCTGCTATCCAACCATCTGCCGAAATAATATAGCAATCGTCTTGCATTGTTTCGTTCCAGTAT
>CAYRVZ010000012.1:0-16810 GCA_964427815.1 uncultured Saprospiraceae bacterium
GGAAGGAGTCAAAAAAACGATCCATGTTTAGATTGTTTTGTGTTTCCCGTATGGTTGTCACCGAAAGGATATAGGCTTTATTTCCGATTAAAACGACTTTATATTTAGAAAAAGCTTTGCCCTGTGCTAGTAGTTCAAATTCGTAAGCATCGTGACCATTCACCGATAATCGCCGAATAAACATTAAGGCGCCATGAGTTTCTCTCAATTTTTCCGCAAGGATATCCGTAAAACAGTCGTTGTAAAATTGTCCTGATGGTTGAGGGCAGGTAGAAGATGTATATTGTTTTACATCTAGTTGAAAAACAAAATTAGAGTCAATATCAAATTCTGCTAAAAAACGATATCTATTAATATTAGCCTCTAACCCATTTGTAGATTTCACCTCTGTGAAAGCCGGTTCCTCAGGAAATCTTACAATAAACCCTAACTCTTTTTTTCTGACCAAATGCCAATCATCTTGCAACATAACGCCTGCCGAAATACGCACTTTTAAATCATTATAGGCAGGCACAACGGGACAAGAAAAACGATGACTGTAAGCACAATATGGGTTATACGATTTATTAAAATCTATCTCAATACTATCCTTAATCTTAGGAATTCTTAAATCGACATATCGACCTCCACCATACGTTTCAAGCCCATTAGTTTCGTCCTTAAAAGGAAGAAACAAATAGTCTTCAAAACCTTGTTTTGATTTCAAGCTAATATTTTGAAAAATCGTCAGGCTGTATTCTTTCCCATCCAGCTTAAAGCGAGCAATACCATATTTTACATATATAGGTTTTCTTTTAGTGGTGGTTGCCATTTGAAAAGGCTTCTCCATTGGAGTCCGTTCAAAATGAGCCATTACATGATATTTTTCATCAATAGGAAAGAAAGGCAATGCGGTAAATTTGGCTAAATCCTCTTCTGAAAGAGGACTTTTCTCCGGATTTAAATACTCAGCATTTAGCTCATTTTGGAAGGCTTGAGCATCTTGCGCTTTCGCAAAAAAAGAAAAACTTAGCAGTAATAAAAAAGTAAATATTCTCATAGTTGTATGTTTCGTAAGTGTTGAGAATTAATAAACGGATTAAACGTGGTTAATATTTCAAGCTCGATTAGCCGCCCGTGGCGTGTTTTAATTCCTGAATAGCATTTTCCCAATATACATGCTCTTGAGCTTCTTCTGTTTGGTCACAGGTTGTAACTATTTGCAGTAAAGTTTCACGAGTAATTGGCGATTTAGAAATCATGAAGGTAGTGGTTTCAACTTGGTCACGCCCCATCCAGTCATACTTAATCTCTGTCAATAAATTATTCGCAGAGCATTTTGCTGACTCCTCCCCTCCTTCCCATATAAAAGTATATACATCCCCTTCGATCATAACTTCTTTACAAAACCAAGACTGCAAGCCTTCTGGAGTGGTCAAAAAACCATACAGCATAGGCATAGAACAAACAAAAAGAAATTCAAATTCGACTTGGATTCGGTTCATATTATGGATTTAAAGTTCAATACCCAACACAATGCAATTTATAAATCACTTCCTAATTGCTATCATAACTCAATGATATAAAGCCAATTACAAATAAACTAGCCTCATAACAGGTGTAATATAACCCAAAAGGAGTAGAAAAATACGTATTTCTCCCCTATTTTACACTTAATTAACAAAAACGCTTGACACAGGGCTTAATTGCACTTAACTTTGTCCCACTAAACAATGTATTTTTCTCATTGCATATCCGTGTCCGATGAATTTTTGAATAACCTTAGCTGCTACAATGGTAGTGGTCTAAACCCACATTAACGCTACAATACATGAGACAATTAAAGATTACCAAGTCGATTACCAATAGGGAGAGTCAATCACTTGAAAAATACCTCCAAGAAATTGGAAAAGTGGATTTGTTGACACCAGAGGAGGAAGTAGATTTAGCAAAAAGAATTAAGCAAGGTGATCAGATGGCCTTGGAGCAACTCACGAAGGCAAATCTTCGATTTGTCGTTTCTGTTGCCAAACAATACCAAAACCAAGGCTTATCCCTTAGTGACCTTATCAATGAAGGTAACTTGGGTCTTATCAAAGCGGCTCAACGTTTTGATGAAACCCGTGGTTTCAAATTCATTTCTTATGCCGTATGGTGGATTCGTCAATCTATCTTACAAGCACTTGCCGAACAAAGTCGGATCGTAAGGCTTCCTTTAAACAAGGTCGGTTCGCTTAATAAAATAAACAGAGCATTTTCTCAATTGGAGCAGGAGTTTGAAAGAGATCCCTCTGCTGAAGAATTAGCTAATGCCCTAGAAATCTCTACTAGTGAGGTCGAAACAACTTTAGGTGTTGCCGCTAGACACATTTCGGTAGATGCACCTTTTGTCGAAGGGGAAGATAATTCTTTACTAGATGTATTAGAAAATAATAAGACACCTGATACAGACCGTCACCTAGAATATTCTGATTCTTTGCGTCGTGAGATTGAACGTTCTTTAAGCACATTGAGCCCTAGACAAGCAGATGTCGTCAAGTTGTACTTTGGGATTGACCTAGAACACCCCATGTCACTTGAAGATATTGGCAATCGCCTTGACTTAACTCGGGAACGTGTCAGACAGATAAAAGATAAAGCTATCAATAAGCTTCGCTCTGCTTCAAAGAGCAAATTATTGAGACATTATTTGGCTCAGTAGATTAAGCAAAATACAAATATGGAAAGGGATAAGCGTTAGCTTATCCCTTTTTTTTATAGCTATTTTTCTGATTGTTAGGGGTCAATTATCATTCGACATTAACACAACTCCCCCACTTCAACAACCTCCCCTTGCCCAATACTCAACCGAATCACCCCTATCCGTACCCGAATCAACTGCAAAGTAGGAAATCCAACTGCGGCAGTCATCTTACGTACTTGTCGAAATTTTCCTTCCGTTACGATAATAGAAGCCCAACTCGTCGGCCCATGAGCATCCGTTCTCATCTTCCTAATGACAATGGGATATTCTTCTAACTCTTTGACTATCCGCGCTTTACAAGGTTTTGTTTGATACTTGTACCCACCTTTTAATCCTATTTCTACTCCTTTCTGAATATCTTCAATAGCTTGCTTTGTAATGATTCCAGCTACTTGTACATAATATTCCTTTTCATATTTTGCGCTTCTGATTTCTTCACTGACTTTACCATCGGTGGTTAATAATAGTAAACCTTCTGAATCTTCATCTAGTCGTCCTATTGCCATCGTTCCTTGCGGAAAATCATGTAAAGTACCCAATAAACCTTTACTACCTTTTCTTTTACCTTCATAAATAAATTGGCTCAAAAAACGAGGCGGTTTATGCAGGATAAAATGTCGATGTTTCATTTGATATATTAAGTCCAAGGATAATTAAAGATTGGATCAAGATCTAAAAATATTCTCCTGATTATTGATACTTTCTTCATGAATAGCGGTGATTAATTTAACTACAAAATCTTTACTTAGATTATGCTTCACTCCATCTTCAATAAATTTATCAACAATCTCTTCCCATCGCTTGGGTTGAAGAATAGTGATATTTTTGTCTTTTTTAAAATGTCCTATTCGTTTGGATACTTTCATTCTCTTGCCAATTAACTGCAATAAATCAGCATCTAATTCATCAATCTCACTTCTTAGTAAAGTCAAATCATTCTGCACTAATTCATCATCTTGGCGAGAATCTCTCAATACCAAATCATCAAAAATTTCAATAGCCCTTTTGGGAGTCACTTGTTGTTTGGCATCACTCCAAGCTTGGTTGGGTGTAGGATGTGATTCTAACATCAATCCGTCATAATTTAAATCAATTGCTTTTTGAGCAACCTCTGCTAACATCTCTCGATTACCACAAATGTGGCTAGGATCACATATCATGGGTAACTCAGGATACTGAATCATCATCTCAATGGCTATCTGCCAATTGGGGCGATTACGATATTTCTGTTCTCCTAAAAAAGAAAATCCGCGATGCACCAAACCCATACGCGAAATGCCAGCCTTACGAAAGCGTTCAACAGCACCCATCCAGAGTTTGATATCTGGATTAATTGGGTTTTTGATGAAGACTGGAATATCCAATCCTTCTACTGCGTCCGCAATATCTTGCACGGCAAATGGATTAACGGTGGTTCTTGCCCCTATCCACAATACATCGATCCCCGCCTTAATGGCTTCGTGAACATGACTAGGCGTTGCCACTTCCACCGTTGTTTTGAGACCTGTCTCAGCTTTGACCTTTTTCATCCATTGGAGCGCTTCTTTTCCGACACCTTCAAAATTATTGGGCATGGTTCTAGGCTTCCAGATACCCGCTCTGAAGTAATCGATCTTCCCTTTCAAGGCATGCGCAGCCGCTAGGACTTGTTCTTCTGTTTCAGCAGAACAAGGCCCACTGATGATTAAAGGTCGTCCGTTAAGCTCTAACCAGTTATCTCTATTTTGCTTCTTCATTTTTATCTTTTTTGTAAGATTCTTTTAATTTGATTTGCTTGAATCATTGCTTCCAACATCTTTTCAGTATTCCCTTCTTCAATATGCATTTTAAAAATCATCAAATGTTCAATGTATTCTCCCAATGCACGTGATAGGTATTTTTTATTCTTTTTAAAAATGGGTGCCCAAGTCTCAGGTGCACTTTTCGCTAACCGAACGGTGGACCCAAAGCCCGTTCCTGCCAATTCAAAAATTTGTTCTTCATCTTCTTCTATATCCAATACAGTCATACCCAACATAAACGAGCTTACATGGGACAAATGTGACACATAGGCTAAATGCTTGTCATGAATGGCTGACTCCATATACTGACTGGTCATACCCAAATCAGTATTTAATAATTCTATAGTCTCGACCGCATCTCTATCCGAAATATTGACATCACAAATCAGGTTCTTCTTACCCTCAAATAAATCTGCAAGAGCAGCACTAGGGCCAGAGAACTCTGTTCCAGCTAGTGGGTGCCCTGCCACATACCGCCCTCTATTCAGATGGTTCACTACCGCCTTACAAACCGCTCCTTTAGTAGATCCCGTATCCGTTACAATTTGCTTACGGTTAATATCATTTAATATTTTTGGTAAAAGTTCTTCAATTGCATCAACAGGTATCGCCAAATAAATAACATCTGTTTGTTTGACCCCTGAAGACATGGTTACTATTTCATCTACCAAACCCAATCGTAATGCCTGCGCTGCATGTTGTTCATTACGTTCTATGCCCAAAACAAAATGGCCCTTTTGTCTCAATCGAAGTCCAATGGATCCCCCTAATAAACCTAAACCAACTATCGCTATCTTCATCTTATACTTTTAATATTCTTTGTAGTGCTTGCGCCAAAACTATTTCACTAGAAGTTAAAGAAATCCTTAAATATCGACTGCCCATCGTCCCAAAAACATTACCGGGTGTAATAAAAATATGATGCTCTTTTAAGATTTTTTCCGACAGGGAAATAGCATCCAATTCCCCTTCTGGAACCTTCGCCCAGATAAACATTCCAACACTATCCTTGGAATAATCACAATTCAAGGCATCCATTATTTGCCAAGCAATTTTTCGTCGTTTTCGATAAGTGTCATTTAATTCTTGATACCAGTCCGCCCCCATATTCAAGGCAGCGATGGCCGCTTTCTGTATGGGTAAATACATCCCGGAATCCATATTACTTTTAAAGCGTAATACCGCATCAACATAGTCTTTCTGTCCAGCCATCATACCCACTCTAAATCCTGCCATATTGTGTGACTTACTCAGACTATTCAATTCAACAGCCACTTCCTTTGCTCCTTCTACACTCAAAATACTAGTGGGATTATCATTCAAAATAAACGAATAAGGATTGTCATGACAAAGTAAAATATTTTCCGCTTTCGCAAAATCGACCAAGGCTTTCATTTGTTTTTTATTCAAGGAGGCGCCCGTCGGCATGTGGGGATAGTTCAGCCACATCATCTTGACTCTTCTCAGAGAGAACATCTTTAAAAAATTCATGTCTGGCAGCCAGTTATTAGCTGCCATCAATGGATATTCTAGCACCTTTGCCCCGGCTAATTTGGCTGCGGCTGCGTATGCTGGATAACCAGGATTCGGTACTAGCACTTCATCCCCTGGTTCCAAAAACGCCATACTCAAATGCATGATACCTTCTTTTGAACCCATCAACGGTAAAATTTCAGTATCTGAGTCTAAACTCACTCCATATTGCTTTTGATACTTTTTTGCGAAAGCTATTCTCAATTCTTTAATGCCCCTATAGCTTTGGTATCCTGCCGATTGGGGTTGTTGACTACTACTATTCAAAGCCTCAATGACAGATTGGGGTGGGCTCAAATCGGGGCTACCAATACCCAAATTTATAATAGGAATACCTTGCGCTATCATCTCCGCAATCTCCCGTAGCTTGCGCGAAAAATAATATTCCTCCACCTTCTCAATCCGGCTTGCCGTTTTAATAATCATCAATATTCGATTTTTGGTAAACACCCAGTATTTGTAATTCTAAAGTCATTTTACACATTTCATCATGTGCCTGCCAAAATGCTTCTACTTCCTCAAATTCAATATCCAAGTAAAAATAATACTCCCCTACTTTTCCTAGTACTGGAAAGGATTGTAATTTACTCATATTCATATTGGCTTGTTCTAAAACTTTTAGCACTTTTAATAATTGACCCGCCTCATCTTTCACCCGCAAATAAATGGACGCTTTGTTTCCTTGAAAAATCGTCAAGTCATGTTCATCCGCTTTGGCAATCAAAAAAAATCTTGTAAAATTATAGGGGCTCGTTTCTATCCCTTTGCCTATAATGTCTAGCCCATATATATCGGCTGCACGTTCACTTGCGATGGCCCCTACTCCAGTCAAGTAACCTTCACTTACCTCTTTGGCACTCAATGCCGTATCATCAGATTCGACCAAAGTAATAGCCGGATAATCCTTAAAGAAAGCCAAGCATTGATTAATCGCCATTGGGTGAGACCTCACTTCTTTGATATCCTCAATCCTTTGACCGGGAAGCACCATCAGATTGTGTTTTATCCTCAAAAAAATCTCGCCCAAAATCACAAATTTATATTCTCTCAAAATGCGATAATTTTGGAGTAAACTACCGGCTATAGAGTTTTCAATCGCCATCATCGCCTGAAGGTAATTCGAACCATCATTCAATCTTTCTGCTAATTCCCGAAAAGTAGTTGCTGGAATTATTTCCAAATCATCCTGCCCAAAATACCGCACAGCTGCTTCTTCATGAAACGCTCCAGGAAAACCTTGAATAATAATTTTTTTCACAGTTGCTTTATTTTAAGCATAAAAAAAAGCCCCAAATAGGGACTTATATTTTTTGTTATGTGCACAACGTACGCAAGTCCCTTTAGTTGAAGTATCTAAAGTTAAAATAAAAGAAAGACTTGTTAATCATTGTTGTCATGCCCCAAAGGTAGGTTTAATTATTAATTTGTGCAAACAAAAAGCAGATAAAGTCCAGACAATCAAGGCTTAGAGCTTATTCCTGTTCACTAAATTTAACAATTCTTCTCTATAATTTTTACCGATGGGCAGTAGTTTACCATCTTTTTGTCCTTTAATCTCCACAGAACTTCCTTCGATCGAGATAATTTTTTGGAGATTCACAATATAGGATCGGTGCACTCTTTTGAATTGACCTTGCGGCAAATTTTTCTCCAAATTCTTCATGGTCTGTAATGTAATGACCCGACCCGTTTCCATTCTAATAATGACATAATCTTTCAATCCTTCAATGTACAAAATATCATCATAAGCGATTTTCATTAATTTCTTATCCGCTTTCACAAAAAAGAACTCATCGCTGTCTAAAGCAGTTGACTCCATTTGACTAGAAGGCATTTTGGCTTGCGCTTTATTCACTGCCTTTAAAAAACGATCCATCGAAATAGGCTTCAATAAATAATCAACGGCATTTAATTCAAAGCCTTCCACAGCAAAATTAGGGAAAGCGGTTGTGAAAACAACCATTGGAGGATTACTCAACGATTTTAGAAAATCAATTCCTGACAGCTGAGGCATCTGAATGTCCAAAAACATCAAATCTATTTTTTCTTTTTCCAGTATAGCATTGGCTTCTATGGCACTTCTACAAGATGCGACCCATTCTAAATTGGGCATCTGACTGACATACGACTCAATAATGTCAATTGCTAAAGGCTCATCATCTACAATTACTACTCTCATATTCATTGATTTTAACCAAAAGTACGAAATAGTTAGACAACCTTTTAGTTTTTTCTATGAATGCGTTTTTTTTGGGGACTAAAGCTAAGCGATACACTCAACGCCCAACAAAGAAGGGTTAGCCTCCATTGAAGCTAACCCAACCCAAAAAATCGAACAGTCTACAAAAAAGATAAACCAAATGACTAAATTTGTTTCCTCTTTCCTATGCCTCAAAAGTAGGCTCAACTTAGCATCTAAACAATGACTTCTCATACCCCTACAAATGACAAGGATCACTGCTAAATGATAGTTAAACTAAGTATCCTTTTATGCAGTATATCTTTTTTACATACATTATTCTCTTAGGTTCAGGATCCAAAGCATAATCATTCAATATATAGGTTCGCTCAATATATATAGGTCTTCCTTGGCATTAATATTGTACTTTCCACCTACGAACAACGCTATCTCTACTAGAACACAACCTCGACTTACACAAAACCCAGTAAAATAAATTGTGCTCGTACTCCAAAAGGGATACAGAACAAAAATCAAACTTTGGGCTTTCGAGCCTAGCGTAATAAATGTAACGCTATGAGAAAACTGTATTTTGTAAGTCTAATGCTTATCTGGTCTGTCGCAACTTCCGCACAGATTATTCCTATATCAAATGGGTCTATCAATACCTGCTCTGGAACTTTTACCGATTCTGGTCTAGAGAATGCTGGTTACAGTGCCAATGAGAATCTAACATTTACTATCTGCCCAGGCTCGCAAGGAGGAAACATCCGCCTTAGCTTTACAGAAACCGATTTCCGACCAGGTGATATTCTTTGCTTTTATGATGGCACCTCTACTAACGAGCCATTAATTGCTTGCTCCAACAACTTCCAAAATGACGAATTCATCATTCAGGCAACTGAACAAACGGGATGTCTGACAACAGTATTTGTCTCGAATGCATACCAACAGGCAGATGGTTGGGAAGCATCTATAAGTTGTTCTCCAAACTGTCAAGAAATAAACGCACAATTAACGAGTGCAAGTCCAGCTGTAAACAATAACCATATAGATATTTGTGTCGGTACAGCCGTTGAACTAAATGCTTCTGCCCTATTTCCAAATAACGACCAGTATTACCACCAAAGCATAAACAATAGTACATTTACATGGAATTTTGGCGACGGTACTACTTTACAAGGCCAACAAGTCAATTATCATTTTCCGCAAGGAGGAGGAAGCAGTGTATCTTTAGTGGTGACAGACCAATATGGCTGCGAAAGTACCAATAGCATTGATTTGAATATGCGTGTTGCTGAAAAGCCTACATTTTCAACACTTTCAAATACGATTCCTGATTTATGTGCGAACCAAGTTTTGAACCTTTCTGCATCCGCTGAAGCAGGTGCAGATGTACAAATTACTCAACCAGGCAGTACCTTTAGCATGGTCAAAACGCTTTCTGATTCTTTAGCATTGCCTGATGGAACAGGCGCTTCTTATGTATCCAATATATTCTACAACGAATTTAATGCAGGTCAAACATTACAAAATGAAGATGAACTAAAAAATATTTTTGTCAATATAGAGCATTCATGGTTGAGGGATATTGAAATTTCTATTGAATGCCCCAATGGCCAAAAAGCTGTTTTGGTACATCATCCTGGCAATTCTGGGGGAGAGGTTTTTCTTGGTGAACCTAATGAATTAGACGAAGGATTATCAACTCCTGTTCCTGGTGTCGGGTACAAATATGAGTGGAAAGCTACTGCCACAAATGCTAATTGGATTGAATACATCAACCAACATCTACCGAGTACTTTACCCGCAGGAAGCTATCAACCCAAAGAGCCTTTTAGTCAATTAGTGGGCTGTCCTTTAAATGGAAATTGGAAGCTAGATGTAATAGATTCTTGGGCGAGTGACAATGGATTTATCTTTGCTTGGGGGTTGGAATTTGACGAAAGTATATATCCTGAAGGAGAAACATATACTCCTTCAATACAAGATGTACAATGGACTGATAATAAATTAGTTACGATTAATAATGGAAATAATATTAACATCCAATCAAGCACTGCTGGGAAAAAGTTTTTTCAAGTTGAAGTGACCAATGATTTTGGCTGTAAGGTCGATACACAAATAGTAGTCAATGTTCTTCCTGCCACATCCCCGCTATGCTACGATTGTGGAGACTTCAAAACAGAATTGAGAGATACGGCCATTTGTCCGGGTCAAAGTATTAGCTATGATGCAAGCTTTGATAAGAGTCAAATAAAAGCTTTGGGTTATGAGGCGCTACTCAAACAATCATTCACGGGGACGTATGAGAATAACCTTACTGTGACAAATGTAAAGCCTGGAAAAATAGGTAGTGTCAATTATAGAATTAACGCTATCGAATTTACGCTTCAACCTGACCAAGCCACTACCTATGATGTATCTATCGTATCACCTGACGGCAAAAAACTAGTGCTGGCCACTGGATTTAGTCTTAGCTCAAAACAGCATATCCGTTTTGAACCTAATGCCACACAGGCTATATCTTCCGCTTCAGCACCTTTTAGCGAAAGCTATAAACCTAAAGACGATTGGTCCAAACTACAAGCTGCCAACATTAATGGAGATTGGAAATTAACTGTAAAAGCCAATAACACAGCTTCATCAATACTGGTAGATTGGGGTATTACTTTTAAAAACGATGTAAGTGTAGGCTATCACTGGACTGGAAACGGACTTTCTTGCACAGACTGCCCTACTCCGTCCGTTACACCTACCCAATCTAGCGACTTCATTGTGGAAGTTTACGATAATTACAATTGTGCCTATTCGGATACGGTTTCGATTACTATCATCGAATCTTTAGCACCTCCCGTTATTCACGAACCCACAACAGAGGAGGGAAAGGTTGTTTTCACTTGGGAACCTGTTAATAATGCGAGCGGTTATTTAATCAAAGTGAATAACACAAATTGGATAACACCCAATGGAGCGCTTTCGCAAACCCTAGATGGGTATACATTGGGAGATGAAATTAGCTTCTCTGTCAAAGCATTATCCGCAGGGGGATGTGATGGAAGCGATTCGAATATCCAATTAAAGATTACAGATTGTTTATTGACGACTGCGCTTACGGTGGTCACTGCTCCATCCTGTGAAGGTATTGCTAATGGAGAAATATTAGTAACCGCTACGAATGGGACGCCGACTATTCAATATGCCTTAGATGGAGGGGTTGCGAATACCTCTGGGAGCTTTTCTAATCTATCCGCTGGCAACCATTTTGTCATAACTAGTGACAATGCTGGTTGCCAAGATACTTTAGTATTCACCCTTGACCCTGCAAAGAATCTGACTATTGATATCGCAACGACTGACATCACTTGTTTCGCTGCAAACAATGGTACGGCTACTGCCAGTATTTTAGGAGGAGCTACGTCCCCTATCACCTATAATTGGCTTACAAGTCCTACTCAAAACACACCCAGTATCACTAACTTAACTGCTGGCACTTATACTATAAACATAATAGATGGAGACGGGTGTTCGCTTACGCAAAATGCGACTATAAATGCACCAACTGAACTAACCAGTACCTTTGAAAATACGACTAATATTACTTGTTTTGGTGCCACAGATGGGGCAACAACTATAAAGGCTTCTGGAGGTGCTGGCACATACACCTACCTTTGGAGCTCAGGAGAAACAACAAAATCCATTGCAGGTAAAGCAAGTGGGATTTATACAGTTACTATTACTGATGCAAACCTATGCACATCGACTAATTCCATCACCATAGCCCAACCTAACTCTGAACTAACAATTACCGCCACTCAAACGGTAGTCGCATGCGCCTATACCAACAATGGTAAGGCGATTGCGGTTGCAAATGGTGGCTATTCTCCATATGATTATCAATGGAGTAACAATCAAAATAATGCAATAGCCAATCATTTATCGCCTGGCAATTATTCCGTGACGGTTACAGACAATAATGGCTGTCAGAAATCAACGTCCCTTTCAATAGCTGAGTACGAAGAAGTCATAGCTACTTTGGACTTTACGGAACCAACTTGCTATGGTGGCAATGACGCGAGCGTTACGATTTCTAGCATTACCGGAGGAAGCAGTAGTAATCTTGCCGATTATACTTATCAATGGTTAGGGCAATCAGATACAGATGAAACCATAGAAAACCTCAATGGTGATAGATCGTATTATGTGACCGTAACTGGCTCTACAGGCTGCAAGGGTATTCATAGTGTATTGGTTACTCAACCAGAGCCAATTGAATTAGCGTTAGCGGCAACTCCTGTAACCTGCGCAGGCAATAAAGATGGAAAAGCCGAGGTATTATCGATTACGGGAAATGTAGGGCCTTATGACCTACAATGGGATAATAATACACACAATGCCACCACGGATAAAATCACTGATTTGAGTGGAGGCTTATATTATGTAACCGCGACAAACTCATTAGGATGTACAGGAAGCAGTTTTATACAAGTACAAGAAGCTCAAACATTTAGCGTAAGCAACCTAGAATCTACAGACCCTAGTTGTTTTGGCGAAAGCAACGGAAATGCAACCCTCACAACTGGAGGAGGTGTAGGACCATATTCAATCGAATGGTCAAATGGTAGCATCACCAATACAATAACAAACGCATCTAGCGGCAACTATACCGTCACTATCACAGATGGGCACAATTGTGTCATTGAGGATTCTGTAACATTGAATGAGCCCAGTGTTATTTCCGCTACTTCTTCTGTAGTGATACCGCAATGCTTTGGAGAAAACACAGCAAGTATTACGATTAATGCTACTGGCGGAACAGGTGTTTATGAATATAGCCTAAACAACAATTCATTTTCTGCCAACCCTGTATTAGATGAAATGCTTGCGGGTACTTACAATCTATATATCAAAGATGAGCATGACTGCTTATACGTAGATACTGTCACTATTACGCAACCACCTGCTTTTACAATAGATGCAGGGCCCGATCTGAAACTATCCTACGCAGAGGCGACTGAAATAAGTATTAATGTAGATAATGCGCAAGGAGATATTATCGTGTTAGTTGTAGATCCATTAGGAAATTCAACTACTTGCAATGGTTGTTATGAAGTAGATTTAATGCCTAAGTACCATGGAGAATATAGCATCGTGGCTACCGATGAAAATGGCTGCATGGCTACCGACATCATAGATATACTCATTGAACGAGACCAAAAATTCCTAGTCCCCACAGGTTTTACTCCGAATAATGATGAGGTCAATGACTTCTTAACCTGTCATACCAAGAATGAGGCTAAAGTCAATTTCTTTAGGGTGTATGACCGATGGGGTGGATTGATTTTTGAAAGCAAATCAGGCGTTACAAACCAACCCAAACAAGGATGGGACGGTACTTCTCATGGAAAACCCATGCCAGCCGGAACTTATATCTGGACAGCTAGTGTCTTATTTGACAATGGGGTAAGGGAGACCTTTAAGGGGCAAACTAATTTAATTCGATAAAAAATGCCAGTTCCTGACACAATAATAAATAAACAGATGAAGACATTAGATATATCATCAATTTTTCTTACTTTTGGAGGCAATGAATTGCCATCCAGCAAGTCTAGTACTATGAAAAGAATCATTTACACTTTATTTTTGGCGCTAACGCTGCAAACACTTTTGGCGCAAGACGCTCAATTTTCACAGTTTAATGCCTCTCCATTAGAGATTAATCCAGCATTATCTGGTGTTTATAATGGCAGTTTTAAGGCAAATCTCAATTACCGTTCACAATGGGGATCTATATTAGGCTCCGATGCATTTAAAACGATGGCTGCTTCTTATGATATGCGTGTAAAGGGATTAGGTCGAGGAGATTATTTTTCCTTTAGTATCAATGCATTACGGGATGAAGCAGGTACCGCAAAGATAAGTTTGACCAAAGGGAATCTTGGGATGGCTTACCACAAAAAACTGTGGGATGGCCGATATGGTAAAACGCCACAGTACATGATTGTAGGGGCACAAGCAGGACTTGGTCAATATTCTCTAAATGCAGGAGACCTATGGTTTTCAAGTCAATATGATCCTGGAACGGTTAGTGTTGATCATACGGCATCGAATAATGAGCCTTGGGTTGCGAATGGCACTCCCTTTTTAAATTTTAATGTCGGCGGTTTATGGTATGCTATATTTGGAGAAGACTTTAGTATTTATACTGGACTTGCCATGCAGCACATCAATCAGCCCAATATTAGTTTGTATGAAGATCAGGTTCCTTTAGCAAGAAAATACACGGCTTCTATCGGTGGACAGATACCGATTACAAGAGAAATAAGTGTTTTACCTGGTATCGTGGGAATTAGACAAGGCCCTTCTTTTCAAAGTGTGTTTGGTGGTCATCTTCGTTATAGCAATAAAGACTGGTGGGAGATTGCCCTCCGAGCAGGTGTTTTTGCCAGGATCGCAAATAAACTTGACGAAGGTATTCATAATGACGCCATTATTTATTCCACGACTTTCGACATAGAAAGATGGTCTATGGGTATCAGCTATGATATGAATGTAAGTTCGCTGCAAGCTTCAACGAATCGACGGGGCGCATTCGAGCTATCTTTGAGTTATACACAGCCTACGACTACCCGTCGTAAGCACATCGAGTGTCCGAAATTCTAGTCCTTTAAAGGCAAATGAATTAATGTTATCCCTGCTCTAGAGAGGATATCTAATCCATCCACCTTGCTGTATTCTTCGTCATAGACGACTCTTTTAATTCCCGATTGCACAATAAGCTTGGAGCATTCCATACATGGCGAAGTGGTTACGTATAAGGTGGCCTCTTCACTGCTGTTATTTGATTTGGCGACTTTAGTGATGGCATTGGCTTCGGCGTGTAAGACGTAGGCTTTAGTCTTATTGGTTTCGTCTTCACATATATTTTCAAAGCCAGAAGGGGTTCCATTATACCCATCAGAAATAATCATTTGATTTTTCACTAGCAAGGCTCCTACTTTTCGCCTAGTGCAATAAGAATTTTCTGCCCATATTGCTGCCATTCTTAGGTAACGTTCATCCAATAACTGTTGCTTGCTTTTCATTATTATCCTTTTGTTGGGGTAAGATACGGTATTTTTCTGGGGACGTTGCTCATTTTCCCGAGCGGGACTTATAACTTTCCAAAAGTGAAAAACTTTTGGAAAGCGTGACACACTTGACGACGAAAAAAAAATACAATCTCTCTCTCTTTACTCGAACATATTCGACTGCCTAATATTTCATATACCCCAAGTATAACATGCTTAAACCCTCTAGGGAAAATGACAAGCTCTACGTAATAAAGCTACTTCCAATCATACATGAAAGACCATACATGAAAGACCCAAAATTTCATTCTACTCATATAATTACACAAAAGACTAAGGTTAACAATAATTTCAAAATTTATTTGATTCTATTTCTGTTAATCATTTGGATACTTGGCGGGACATTCTGGCTCAATTCCAAGATCTGCAAACCGATGGATTTTAATAGCAACAAAAAGTCTAAGAATACGTATCCAAAAGAGCACGAGAGTACCCAATTAAGCCACAACAATTGGCAGAAAGTATTATATTCGTACTAAAATCAATTGATTAAAACTAGTCGTTCATGGATGTTTCAAACACAATTATCATTTTTATTCTATTGTTAGGAGCGGCTATTTTGGGCTTTATTGCGGCCTGGTTGATACGTCAAAAGTTAGTGGATAAATTGACTCATTTAGTCTTAGCCGTTGAAAAAGAAAAAGAGGTCACGAGCAGCCTTGCGGACAATTTTGATGTAGATAGATCATTACTTCAGGAAGAAGTAGATAAGTACAAAGAGTCCTACAATACACAACTAAGGAAAACCCAACGCCTATCGGAAAACATCAGACAAAATCAAAGGGAAATGGAAAACCTGCAATCGAAAGTAACAAATCTCACTGAAATGTCTTTGCAGGCTCAACAAGAAATAAGTGCCTTACAACAACAACTAGCCCTATCAAAATCTAGCAAGATAATTCAAATAAACCCAACCTCTTGCATCACTAAAGGTAGCTTATCTTTATTGGATAAATCTGTTCGTTAGCACAAAAGGCACTTATAAATGAAGGGCTATCTCGCATAAACGAGATAGCCCTTCGATGTCATGTACAATAACTATTTACCCCTTATCCTTTCCTCCGTCTAAGTATTCTTGAAACTCTTTTAGCATTTCCCATTCACCATCAGCAGCCATTTTAGACTGTTTAGGCCATGAAGCTGGATCATGAAAGGCAAAACGACTCCCTGCTTCAGTTAGAATCAGAGTTAATTTGGCGGGTTTTGCTTTCGCTAATTGTGCATACGTCAAGACACCTGCATTGTGTAATAGTTCTTCAATCTTAGGACCTATGCCCTCAATTTTCTTTAGGTTATCGGGTTTGGTTGGTTTTGCTAGCGTTTTCTTTTTAGTAGATTTTTTGGTCTTTTTTATTCCGTTGCTAGAGACTATCATGGGTACTTCAACTATCTTTTCGACGATTACTTCTACAGGTACTTCGACTATCTTTTCGGCGATTACTTCTACAGGTACTTCGACTATCTT
>CAYRVZ010000012.1:16910-22843 GCA_964427815.1 uncultured Saprospiraceae bacterium
TTCGACTATCTTCTCTACTTCTACAATACGTTCGCCCGGTACTTCCACTATCTTTTCCACAATTTTCTCGACTACAACTTCTACAGGTACTTCGACAATTTTCTCCACGATTCGTTCCTCCACTACTTGTACTTCGACGATCTTCTCAACTTCAACAATCTTCTCAACCATCACCTCTTTTTCGACGATCTTTTCGACTTCAACTTCTACGATCTTTTCGACTTCAACTTGGACTTCGACGATCTTTTCGACTTCGACGATCTTTTCGACAATTGTATCTGTAGGTACTTTGACGATGCGTTCAATAACCATTTCTTTAGGTACTTCTACGATTTTTTCGACGATCTTCTCTACTTCTACAATACGTTCGACCGGTACTTCCACTATCTTTTCCACAATTTTCTCGACTACAGCTTCTACAGGTACTTCGACAATTTTCTCCACGATTCGTTCCTCCACTACTTGTACTTCGACGATCTTCTCAACTTCAACAATCTTCTCAACCATCACCTCTTTTTCGACGATCTTTTCGACTTCAACTTCTACGATCTTTTCGACTTCAACTTGGACTTCGACAATCTTTTCGACAATCTTTTCGACAATCTTCTCTGTATAAACGGGTACTTCTACGATTCTTTCTACGATTACTTCCTGCGGTACTTCCACTACCCTTTCGACAATTCGCTCTTGAATAATTTCAGACGGCATCTGTCCCATTGGCATGGCTTCTACACCCTCTGGGTATCCCTGCATGGTTTCTTCTAAGCTCTCATTTTTACTTTTCAACAAACCCAAATCGGCATCCAATGTCGTCACACGATGCCGCAAAGAATTGTTATTTTGCGTAAGCGTGTTAATCTTGTTTTCAAAGCCACCTAAGTTTTCTTTTAGTTCTTTGTTTTCTGTATTGACTTCATCCATTGCCGCAGACAAGCTATCATTTTGAGATTTTGCCAGTTTCAAATCTTTGGTAAATTTCTCAATTTTGCTTTTATACTTCCCCCATAGAGCATAGCCTAACCATAATCCGATTAGGGAAGCTAAGAGAAACATAAAGATAATTTCTAGGTAATGAGTCGTATAAGTTCCAGTACCAGGGCCTATTGCGGGATTTGACAGAAAAAACATTGTGTGTGATTTAATTATGAAGAATATTATTTGATGGTCATTTCCACTCGTCGATTTTGATGCCGACCAGTAGGAGAATCATTGGTAGCCACTGGCTCAGTATCTCCCTTAGACTTGGTAATAATCGCCTTACGGGAAACCCCTTTTTTCAGTAGAAAGTCTCGTATATTTTTGGCTCTTCTAAGCCCTATTGCTTTGTTTTTACGAGCGCTGCCTACGTTATCTGCATGACCTGTAATTACGACTTGGGTTCCATTCGTTTTTAACTCTCCTGCTAATTTGTCTAGATACTCATCAATCACAGCATTGGGTTCTTTTTCAATGGACTGATAAGGAAAGAGAATGACTATCTTGTTTCCAAGATCCAATACCTCTGCTTTATTGGCATCAATATCGATGATATCAAAAGTGATCGATTCAAATGCCATTTTATTATCTTCTGCAACTCCTTCTCTACCCTCTGACAAGATTCGTATTTTCTGAGGATCTACAAGCTCTTCTAGCATTGATTTCACTCGACTAGCTCTTGCTTGCCCCAAATCTTGATAATCGGTATTATTCTCTTCGTCTTGAAAATAATGACCCGTAATTTGTATCACTTGACCTTCTTGTATGTCATCGGATAAGGCTTGGAATACACTATCTGCCTCCTTTAAAATGGGAATTTCACTAGACCAATTAAAGGAAATAGGCGCTTCAGAGTCTATTGCGGAAGCAACCTCGACTGGAGAACTATCACAAACGCGCTTAATCTTGCAGACATAATATCTACCTCCAAAAAGGGCAAATAACACGAATGTGACAATGGGCATCCAAGGTTTCATAGTTGCGGTTTATTTCTTGAAATCATTACAGACCCCAAAGATAACAAATATCTTTGAAAAAGTGCATATGAATACCTGATTGTGTCTTTTATTGTAAAATACTAGGCTGAACCTATGGTAGATTAGTTACCATTTTTTCTTACTGACCTTTTTCCATTGCTTCTTTTCTCCGCCTGCCTTTGGGTGGACAACGGGTATCTCATCAATAATTCGTTTGGCACCCGCATACTTATCAATCACCCATAAAACATAGCGCATATCTACCATGATATTCCGACAAATAGAACGATCATAGTTCATGTCACTCATCGTACCTTCCCACACTCGGTCAAAATTTAAGCCAACTAGATTACCCTCTGCATCAATGACTGCACTACCAGAATTGCCGCCTGTTGTATGATTCGAACCCAAAAAATTAACGGGTAAGCGTCCACCTTCGCCATATCTTCCATAGTCTTTTGCCTCATACAATGCCAACAGTCGTTCAGGTAAATCAAATTCATAATCACCTGGTACATACTTAGCGACCACCCCATCTAGGTAGGTTTTGGGCAGGTACATTACGCCATCTTTCGGCTGATAACCCTCCACTTGACCATAAGTGACACGCATCGTACCATTCGCATCCGGATAGAATTTTTTATCTGGAAGCACCTCCATTAATGCGGCCATGTAATGTCTTTGCATACTATCCAGTGGTGCTTTGATTGCTTTGTACTCAGGAGTCAATTTCGTGTGATAAGCCTCCACTATGTCTATAAAGAGTCGATACACGCGATCCGCTTTGATGGCTGTGGTATCTTGTCGTTCAAGTAATTCAAAAAGTTTTCCTGGGTCGGCAAAAATAGAATTATCATACAATTCATTCGCTAATTTGTCCATATCATAACCCGCTTCAAAGCGTTCTTCCAATAAGTAGTCTGGGAAATAAGCAGTGCATACATTTTCGGTAAACATCTGCATTAAAGATTTAAAAACATCCTTATCAATATCTGCTTGAAAATCTTTATAAAACCTTTCTAGCGATTTTTGGGTTGCAGGCAGCAATTCCTTATATGAGGCATCGTCAGCTTTCGCAAAAAATCTACGTAACGAATTTGCGGGCTTGAATAATTCAATATGTCGGAAAAACAATTCATGATAATACTCCCTATAAACAGCCAGCAATTCTATTTCTTGATACTTAATATCCATGTTAGGAAGTAAGTCTCCATATTTTTGATTTAATGATGGTTTTGCCGCAAGGCGCTGCTCAAACTCTGCCTCCATAAGTTGCTTTTTCTCAACGGCATGGGTTTTGATCAAGCCACTTCTTTCCCCAATCCATTTTTTCCAGTAGTTTGCTATTCTAGCGTATTTTGAGGAATATTGGAGACGCACATTGGGGTCTGCCCTCATGGCTTTATCTAAGATTTTTAAGGCATGCGCTCTGATGTCAATTCTAGCAGGATCTATCACATCTTGTACCTGTTTGATGGCATAAGAAGGTAAGTATTCATTGGTCCTTCCGGGAAAACCATAGATAAGTGTAAAATCTCCAGTATCAACGCCATCTAGTGAAACGGGCAGGTGGTGTTTGGGCTCAAGTGGCTGATTGCTGTAGGTAAAATCAGCAGGTAGATTATCAGCTCCAGCATAAATTCTAAACAAAGAAAAATCACCCGTATGGCGTGGCCACTCCCAGTTATCCGTATCGGCTCCAAACTTACCAATAGACGCAGGAGGCGCACCCACTAAGCGAACATCTCGATAAGTGATCGTCACAAAAAGAATGTATTGATTCCCTTTAAAAAAAGGTTTTATTAATAATTCTTCATGTGTTTTTTTTGCATAAGTACTTTTAAATTTTTTGATATTTTGTGATATCTTATCATTGCGTTCTTTAGTCGTCATATTGTCTGTCACTCCAACCATAATAATCTTGGTGACATCTTCAATCCTGTCTATAAAAGTCGCTGTCAAATGCTCATTGGGCAACTCATCTGATTGACGCATCGCCCAAAATCCATCTTGTAAATAATTCTTCTCTAGTGATGAATGAGACTGAATCACCGAATAACCACAATGATGATTAGTCAATAATAAGCCATTTGAGGAGATGATAGAGGAAGAGCATCCCCCATTGAAATGTACAATGGCATCTTTCAGGGAACCTTTATTGACACTGTAAATGTCTTCAGCTGTCATCTTCATGCCCATCGCCTGCATATCTGCCTCATTCAGTTGTCCTATCAAAAAAGGAAGCCACATGCCTTCTCCAGCAAATAGACTGATGGGAAGGAAGAAAACAAATAGAATAGAGTATAATAGATTCCGCATGTTGTTGTTTTTTTTATTTGGACAAAACTACTGATTTTATGTTGGATTACCAAGTAGGAGAAGGGAAAGTTAGGAGGTTGACACAAAGACGCTGAGCCGAATTTAATGTGAAGAGAAACGTGAATTACACTTACACGAAGCGTACTGGTGTGAATTACACGAAATACCAAATCTTTCAGGTGATTACGTCATAAAGCGACATGAATCTTACAGCATTATGCGACGCGAACCTACTGGTTCTCCCGCCATTCATAGACCCAAGCGATTTGGATTTGTTCCAAATGTCCTTCATTTGAGTCTTTGCGTAAGCCTTCAAAATGAGGCAGTTCTAGCACCCAATCAAGTAAATCCGTAAATCGAATACGGTAGATTTTACTTTCGCCAAAATCATCTCCAAAACGGTCATACATTGCCATTCCAATATCCTCGTAGTCATTCCATTGAATAGGAAGATCGTCTAGTCCAAAATTACTCATAAATTATTAGTGTTCGTGGGCGATAATTAGTTTTTGATCCGGTATTAATACCTTTATTGTCGCATCTTGTTTGACAAATTTAGCTTGACAGCCCAGTCTTGAATCAAGTGTAGGATTAATCGCTCCATCAATCTGATCTTCTTCTCTATCAGAGATTTCGTTCAAATCATCAAAACCCTCCAAAATAATGACATGACAGGTACTACAAGCACAGACCTCTCCACAATTATGACTTAAATGCACATCGTTAGATTCTGCTATCTCTAGGATGGAAATATTGTCAAAGTTATCTGCTTCAACGGTCTTTGAAGGAATAGTCTTATCCTCAAATTCAAAAATTACTTTAGCCATGCTTTGATACTAGTTTACTTAGTAAACCTATTTATCCCGATATAGTTCAACCCAAGTAGGGTTACCTACATATTCATTTTGTAATTGAAGATTTCCTCGCGATAACTTTTCCCAACAAAAACAATCTACGTCCCTTTAAGAAAAGCTTATCTTTGCTCCAAAAAAAAGAAATGAAAAAAATTAGTTTGAGCTTATACGGCTTATTTCTGGCTACTACCCTATTTGCGCAAGCTGGCTGTACGGATCCACAAGCCACCAACTACGACGAAAATGCCCTCGTAAATGATGGTTCTTGCAATTACGCAATCACAAATTATACGCCTCAATTCAAAACCAACCTAAGCGAAAAACTAGAAGAAATCTCTGCTGGGATCGAATTTAATGATCGTTATTTTGGATTGGCAGACTCTGGAAACCCTAGTAACCTTTATGAATTCAACCCCATTACAGGAGACATTCTGAATACAATATCACTGAATGGTGTAGAGAATGTCGATTGGGAAAGCATGACTAGTGATGACACGTATATTTACATCGGAGATACAGGTAACAACAAAAACGGGAATCGCCAAAACTTGGTTATTTACAAGTTTCCTAAGTCGGATTTAGCGGCAGATGAAATACCTTTTAACCATATCGAAAAACTATTTTATCACTATGAAGATCAAACCGATTTTGGCAATCAACCCAAATTTGCCATTCGGTATGATTGTGAAGCGATTGTGGCTTTTAAAGATTCCATCTACTTATTTACAAAAGATTGGAACCAACTCATCACTAAATGCTACGTCATTCCTAAAACACCTAGCGGGGACTTTGCAGCCCTTTTAAAAGA
>CAYRVZ010000013.1:0-15042 GCA_964427815.1 uncultured Saprospiraceae bacterium
AATATCCCAAAGTGAGCGGGTAAAGCCTGAAATAGCAGAGACATTCTGCCCTTTCGAATTAAGCAAAGGGCGTTTGATGAATGCAAAATGCGCCCGATAAATCAATGCATACGCATCTAATAAGTAGAGTGTTTTCTTGTTTCCCATAGGAAGGCGAAGATAAGGATTATTTGGGGGATGGCATGCTAAGACTGAAAATTTATAGAAATGATAAGCCTGGCTCAGGCTTAAATGGAAGGTTCTGAAACAAAGAGATTATTTTACAAAAAAAACCAGACTCGGAATTTCCAAGCCTGGCTCATCTACCAAGATGATTATATTTCTTTATTCACTATCTGCTAAAAGCACAAATTTGCTAGCACATGAATTATTTGTTACGGATAAGGCATAGGAAAAAGTTCCAAGACCATTCGCATCTACTTCAACTATTCTGTACAACCAGCTAGCCTCACCGATATTAGTGTCCGTGAAAGAATAGGTAGATTGGTTGTCAATGGTATGAACCATCGCTACGGGTTGATAGTTTAGAGCATCTTTGGAACGTTGAACGATAAAAAATTTCACTTCTACGGTCGATGTATTCTCCCAATGGATGACATTCTCAATAAGAGGAGTCGCACTAACTGTCTTTGGATTTAAGTCGCTAGCAAAAGAATAGAAAGTTGCAAAAGTAAAGGCAACTAATAGAATGGCATTTTTTGTAATCGTTTTCATAACTCACATTTTTCAAGACTTCAGAATACTTGGGAAGAAATCTAGTTGGGAGTTTGAAGGGTTATTTACACTTTACCAAAGGGCAAATTCGATGCCAAAACATCCTATAAAAAACATATTTATTTTTGTCAAGAATAGACTATTTACTATCAGTTATTAATCATTTATAATTAAAATTAATTTATTTATTTCAGCCATATTTCTCTCTTGAGTATGTCCCTCAGGGTATGTCTCTGGGCGTATGTTCCCCGCCAGCGGAACAATTACGATGCGTTCTGAGACATAGCCTAAATACCTTTTGATTGTAGCGTATATATCAACACAAAATGCTTATATTTGCCAAAATTTCTATACGATGACCCTAAAAGAATCTTTTGACCTATTGAGTGAAATGCCCCAGCAAGTGTTGGGTTATTTTTTGATTATTCCGCTGACCGCCCTGTTGGCTTGGTTGATAGGGCGTGGGGAGGGGCATCTCTCTCCTTGGAAATACCTCTATACCCTTTTAGTATTTCTAGTGGCTATTCCAGGTATTTTTGCCGTTACTTTAAATTTGTACCTCTTTTTGTTTGAGAAGCAGAGCATCATGGATGCCAATATCTATACCCAAATCCTTCCGATTGCTTCGATGGTGGTTACATTCCTGCTTATCCGACAGAATGTGCGTTTTGATCGTGTACCTGGCTTTGGTAAAATCGGCGGCTTAATAACCTTGATTGCTATTATCCTAGGTTTTATGTGGATCGTCGATCGGACTCATATTTATGTGTTCTCCTATATGCCTTTTCAGCAGGTATTGCTTATTTTTGCTGGTTTGTTTTTGGCCGCAAGGTGGAGTACCAAACGCTTATTTTCAAGCCCTAATAGAGCCTAATGAAAAAAATCAAACCCATTAAACCTAGCTTAAAACTGGGTTATGTTTATTCTGATCAAAATTCAGCTTGCGCAAAAAAAGTAACACCGCAGCCCCCGATCCCTTGGCAAAGTCATTCCTCTACAAAAAAAAATAAAATGAAAAATACGGTTGTTTTAATAATCCTCGCCTTGTTTACGGCCTGTCAATCTGAATCAAAACCAAAACCAACGGCAGGGACTCAAGTTACGGTAAAGGACTCTGTGACACCCCCTGTACTACCCAAAGAAAAATCAGTACCCACTAAGCCCAAGGATGAATATTCTCTAAAAACAAAATCTGGCAAAGGCTTTATCATAACGCAAACGCCGAAGGCTGGCAAAATGCAATATACCATTTCAGGCGTGGGTTTTCGATCAGAGATGAGTATAGAAGCAGAGGGAAGAGGGCGGATACAAGAGGTTTTAATGGGAGATATTGATAAAAATGGTTTTGAGGAAATATACATCATATCAGCGGAAGAAGGTGCTCCTTTGATCACTGCGTACAGCTCATATAGCGATAAGTCTTTTGGAGAAATCCATGTATATGAAGCGACCAAAAGCCTTTTAAAAGAACATCAAGGAAAGGACAAAGTCTATATTGAAAATGGTCGCTTATTGAGATCTTTTCCGATCTACAAAGATGGTAAAGCGATAGGCAAACGAACTTTATCCTATAGCCTAACAGAGGGGGAAACTTCCTATCAATTAAAACCTCGCTTACAAAAAAAATAATAGCCATGCTCGTGTATTCCGTTCATATTTATATAAAAAAAGAGAACGCTACTGAATGGATTGATTGGATGATTCAAACCCATATTCCAGATGTCATGCGTACTAAATGCTTCAACGGAACACAGATAAGCGATATACTTGACCCCCAAAAACAGGGCTATAAAGGTTTTATCATTCAATATAATACAACAGAAAAACGACTGGCAAAATATCAAAATGAATTTGCCGCTGCCTTACAAGCAGACCATCAAAAACGCTATAACGGATTGTACTTGGCTTCTCGTTTTGTTTCTCAGACACTTCGAAAGTAGGAAATAACTGAAGAATCGCAGTACTCAAAAGCAGTGTTTTTTTAACGTTAAGATAATTAAAGAGGTGCTTAAATACTTGTTTAATGTTTACTAATACTTTTATTACCGCTTGTCGAGGGCATATCTATAGAATCCGTTCAAACTAAAAGGCTGGGACATTTCATATTTAATTTCCTTTTTTCTTTTTTCCGCATAAGTACGGTACAGTCTATCACTCCACTTTACGCCGCTTCAATCGGATAGAATTACCAATCACCACTATATCAGAAAAAGCCATGAACATCGCGCCCCACATGGGATTCAAAAAACCAAGAGCAGCAATCGGGATGGCCACAATATTATAAGAAAAAGCCCAGAAAAGATTTTCCCAAATCGTTTTGACCGTTACTTTTCCAATCTGAAATGCTTTTTTCAAGGAGACAAGATTGTCATTCAAGAGGATGACTTGGGCGGATTCAATGGCTACTGCAGAAGCCTGGCCCATAGAAATACCTAACGTTGCTTTTGCTAAGGCAGGCGCATCATTGACGCCATCTCCAACCATTGCAGTCTGAGCCTTTGCAGAAAGAGCTGCAATCTTTTCTAATTTCTCTTGTGGTAATTGCTCGGCAAAGTAGGTTAAAATTCCTAATTCTTCCGCTACTTTTTGGACCTTTTCTTTTCTATCCCCAGAAAGCATAATGACTTCGACACCTTGCTTTTGAAAATACTCAACCGCTTCTTTTGCCCCTTCTTTTATGTCATCTTTTAAATCAATCGTTGCGATTAATTGACCATTTTCCGTCAGGTACAAATCATGACTAGTGGAGGGTGCTTGCGCCAAAATTCGTTTAGAACCCAGTTGATACTCTTTGCCATCCGTAGTTTTTCCACTAATACCAATTCCTTTCTTTTCCTTTACTTCAAGTTCAAGGATAGACTGCCCTTCTTCCGTTAACTTTTTCATTTCCGAAAGGAGACTAATCGCTAGTGGATGAGAAGACTTAGATTCTAGTGCGGTTATAATTTGATGGACTCGGTTTTTATCTGAATTGAAATAATTAATATTATCAATTTTAAATTGACCCGTAGTCAAGGTTCCTGTCTTGTCAAAAACAATTTTTTTTATTTCTTTTAATACTTCTACTGTTTGTCCTCCTTTTACAACAATGCCCTGCTGCGCCATCCTCCCTACCCCAACCATCACGGCGGTAGGCGTCGCCAAACCCATCGCACAAGGACAGGAGATAACCAATACCGCAATACTGTTCATTAGTGCCTGCGTGGCGGACACATCAAAAAACATCCAAGAAACAATAAAGGTTAATACCGCTATAGAAATGACAACGGGCACAAATATCGCACTGATGCGATCCGCTAAGCGCTGGATAGGGGGTTTATCATTTTGCGCTTTCTCTACTAAATCAATAATCTTTCCAAGCAAAGAACTTTCGGCAATTGCCTTCACCGCTACTTGCAGATTTCCTTCCTGCAAAATAGTTCCGCCGTAGGTAACCATACCCATTGATTTTTCGACCGGCAAACTTTCACCTGTTATCATTGCCTCATCCACCGAACCAAACCCCATCACAATCTCCCCATCACAAGGAATGCTATCTCCTTCATTGACTTGGACGATGTCTTCCAATTGAAGTTCATCCGTTGCGATCTCCACCACCGCCCCAGAGGGCATGATTTTTTTTGCCATTGAAGGTACTAAATTCTGCAAGGCCGTCAAGGCAGAAGTCGTTTGCTTCACTGATCGATGCTCAAACCAATTGCCCAATAAAACTAAAGTAAAAATAGAGGCAGCGGTCTCAAAAAAAATATAATTAGGCTCATTCAACGCCAAACCGACTAGACTATAAATGGTCGCAGCGACTCCGCCGACAAAAACGAGCACGTCCATATTCGGCACACCACCTCTTAAAGAACCGATGGCGCTCTTACCGAAATGGTTCAGCCCGATAATAATGGCAGGTAAACTCAAGGCAAACTGCACCCAATGATTGCCCAAAAAACCAAGCGAAACACCTGCCATCATCAAAAAATGTCCCAAAACAAGGGGTATAGTGAAGATAGCCGAAACTAGGAGCATACGCGCTAAGGTCCAATACTTTGGCTTAGAATCCTTCGACAGCACTTCATACCCAATACGTTTAAGTCCTCGTTTGAGTTGGTCCAAGCTAGGGGATTGCTCAGAAGGTAGGAAAGAAACCTTACCCGAAGCAAAATCAACATGTACTTGTTCCAAATTCGAGTCTTCCAAATATCCGACAATGGATTGGGCACAATTGACACAAGACATTCCGTCCACTTCCCATTTCACGACTTCAGGCATAATCGATTGATTTTCATTCATTAATAGCCAATAAACAGCTTAGGCATTGAAAGGTTCGATGTGTCCAAGCAAAAGCAAAATTACGAAATACATATTATTATTTTTCAAAAATCATCTTTTGGAATAATATTTGAAATAACTAATATGAAATAACCAACTTACACAATTGATTATTTTAAAACAAACCATACCATGAGTACTAACTTTAAACTATTTGCATCTGCCACTATTATTGTTGGCCTGCTTACTGTAAGTGCTTTTCAACACAGTAGTATCATTTCTTACGAAAATATCGTCAAGACCTTGAATCATACTGTTGAGGAACAAGCCATTACTATCGAAGAGCAAACTTTCGAAATTGAAGAACTAAATACTTCAAATTACTTACTAACTGTCGAACTAGATCTTGTCAAAGACAGCTTAAATCTGATACAAGAGGATTTATTCTCCTTAAGAAAGCAAGTTCAGAAGAGCAAGAAAAGCCTTGCGGCTGTCGAAAATGAATTAAAAATTCGTCAGCAAGAATTGGATTTTGTAAAATCTCAAATCGTTACTTTCCAAAATGTAAAGAAGGTAAAAGCAAAAAAACAAACTGCCTTAACTGCTAAAATTGCGGAGTTGGAAGGACAAATTGCTCAGCTGAATTACATGAAAATCACTTCTAGTAAAGATGTAAAAATCGTCGAAAAGAAGCAAGAAGAGAAGGTTGTTGTTGCTAATAAAATGACGAATCTAAAAAACATAATGGACAAAACAATTGTCGATTATAGAGGAATATCCGTCAAGTCAGAAAGAGATGGGGACAATCTCAACAAACTAAAAAAGGATGGCCGTAACTGGAAATATACGGTCATTAATTTTGACTTGCAAAATGCCGTACCCGCTCTCTTACTAGATTCTGAATTTGAATGGAGAATTGTGGACATGGATAATGGAGAAGCAATCTCTTTCATTGAATCCAATAAAATGTATCCAAATGGTAAAGACGCTAGAAGCTTGACTTTCTCCTATCCAGGATATGCCCAAGAAACGGTGTTCATCAATACACAAGCCAAAGAAGGAAGTAGTTACGAATTAAAATTATACTACATCGAAGAAGGACAAGCCTATTATGTGAATGGCAGTTCAAGACCCATCATTTTTGATAAGAATGTCATCAACTAATATTTATAGAATTTTATCCCTGAACATTGTTCAACTAGAGGTGGATCTACGCAAGTGGATTCCCTCTTTTTTTTTGCCTTACTTTGATTAGAGTCTAAATCCTTACACAACGTTTTTTCAGACTCAAAAGCCTCTCGGAGGATACGATTTTATTTTTTTTAGAATTGGGGACTTTGAAGCTAAAAAACAAGCTATATAAAAAAGCACCAAGCCTAACGCTTGGTGCTATGTAACGACTGTTACATCAGGTTTTTATGAGGACAACATCTTCATAACCAACTAACTTTTCAGGCAACATCCAAGTAAGCCCATACCAAATCGACAGAAGTCTTTTGTACTTCAAGAAAAATAGCGAAAACAGCTATCAAAATTAATAGGCTATTGGACCTCTTAAACATGAAAACAAATGTACGAACTAAAAACGAAAAATATCATAAACTGACGATCACCTAAATTAGATTTACTCCTTACACTCTCTAAAAGTACGGATTTCGCAGCTTGCGCAAATATCTTTATCCAGCGTATTATAAATATTTGAAATAGCGGCACGTTTATCTGGGAAGAAATATTCATCTCCAATCTCATCATACGCCCCACCCTTTCGTAACACATCTTGCGCAATTAGTTTAAGATTCACAAAATACAGACCGCCACCTTTATCTTGCCATTTTTTGGCTTCATGTACAAGCCATTCTGATGCCGCTAAATCAATTAAATTAACGCCCCTAGCGATGACTAATAAATGCTTATAATCCGTATTTTCATATAGATTTGAAAAATAATTGGATACTTTTTCTAACGAACCAAAATAGATAGAACCATCAATTCGTACAATTTTTATTTGCGGACATTCTGATAATGACTCCTCTCTAATAATATTAATAAAGTTTCCTTTTTCTGTTATGGCCATTGAAGCTATATTCGGGTTAGAGGTACGCTCCATGTAGAAAATTAATGACGCAAATACCCCTAAAATCAAGGCATACTCTAAATTTGGAATAAACATGGTTCCCAATGCCGTAATTAAAAATACAATTAACTCCCGATTACTACTTCTAATCAATGATTTGATATGATGAAAATCAATCAAATTATACCCCACTAACAAAATAATCCCCCCCATGGCTGGCTTCGGTAGGTACGCCGCATAAGAAGCAAAAAACAATAGTACAACCGCTAAGAATACTGCTGCAAAAACAGCTGCCATAGGCGTTTTGGCGCCAGCTTGTTGATTTACACCCGATCGAGTAAAAGAACCAGATCCGACATACCCGCTAAAAAAACTGACGATTAAATTAGCTAAACCTTGCCCAATAAATTCTTGATTACTGTTGATCGTCTGACGGGTACGAAGGGCGATAGACCGAGCAATAGCCACCGCCTCCACCAATCCCAATATCGCAATCGCTAGCGCACTTGGAGCCAATTTCATTATATTCTCCCAAGTAATATTCGGCATTGCCAAAGGAGGAATAACCGAGCCAATGGTTCCCACCGTTTCAATACCATGCTCTTCTGCACCTATAAAAATAGCAATCAAACTACCGATAATCATCGCTAGCAACATATAAAATTTAGGAAGTACCATTTTTATCAAAACCGCAGACACCAAGGTCCCCATAGCTACCGCAAAGACATACCAGTTCGTTTCATTAAAATGCGAAGAAATATATTGAACGATACCCAACATGGGCGTTCCTTGCGGCACTCCGATCCCAAAAACATGCTTCAACTGTTTAAAAGCAATTAATATACCTGCCCCTGCCGTAAATCCAATAACAACCGAATGCGAGACGAAATTAACCAATTTGCCCATTTTGGCAAACCCCATCACGAGCTGTATTACACCCACCATGAAGGCTATTAAAATGGAATACATCACAAACTCTGGCAACTGTGCCGACGGATCTGCAAAGTGCTTAATCGCGGTAAAAGACATGATAGAAATAGCCGTAGTAGGGCCCGAAATCATCTGATTAGAAGAGCCAAAAAGGGCTGCAATGGGTGGTGCAATCATCGAGGCGTAAAAGCCATAAATAGGTGGCAAACCAGCTATCATCGCAAAAGCGACCGACTGGGGGATCGAGATAATCGTCCCCGTTATTCCGGCAATCAAATCCGCCGATATGGTCTCTTTCGTTAACTTTGGCATCCACTCCAAAAATGGAAAAAAGCGGATGGCTAGTTTTTTATCTTTTTTCAATTCAAAATTATTTATTCATAAATGCAGAGAAAAGCAACTGCTTTTCTCTGCATTCTCCATCGTTTTCTATTCTCCTTTTAGTCCTCCAAACTCATCCATATTCTTACGATAATAGGTACGTTCGTCTGGCCTAAAAGGTCTAAAAAACCATAGCGGTCTTCTTTCTTTGCAAAGTGCCCCACTCCTCTCGCTTGATTACTCCAAAGCGTATTGACTGATTTTGGGGTAACCAAAGGATCCAAAGAAGCTTGGTCGCCGTCTATGTAGAACAAATTAGGCATGGTTCCTTTTTCGGGCTTACGGACGGTCACTTGATTTCTTGAAAGCATCTGAGCTATTTCCGTTTTGGGGTTAGTCATGTCCCCAGAGATGATTGCGTGTTCCGGACACACCACGACACACGCAGGTTCTAAACCCACATCTACCCGATGCGCGCAATAGTTACACTTTGCGGCAGTGCTTGTATTTGGGTCTATATACAAGTACGATTGACTCCAACAGGTACCATGTGCTCTGACTTACACGCAGTCGTGCAAGCATGGTATCCGATACATTTTCGGTTATCAATGATGAATCCATATTTCATAGGCATAGTATCTTGTTTGAGGACTGTTTAGTATTGAAATCGCGTAATCAGTAATTTTCCGCCACAAATATATAAACTTTCTTTTTACAGCCAAAGAATTTGGAAGAAAAATTGGAAAATAAAACTCAAAGGTCTTTATAATTTTGCTCAAATCAAATACTCCGAACTTAATCCTAAAAAGTTATTTTGTTCTTTTTACTCATATACCTTGTTTTAGTTCGTTTCTACCCTTTCGAGAAAAAAGAGGAAATCATTCCATAAAAAAAATTAAGCAGGGATAGCTTAAATCAATTTTGACCTATCTGTATAAAACACCCTCCAACAATTGACTTTTTTAATTGACAATACTATTATAGATAGCATTATGCAAACGAGGCCTAATGTCTAAGGTATACAACTTTCGGTTGTTTCTCGTTTTATAGACACGATTGGAGAGAAAAATAAAGAGCAGATCATTTTCTGGATCTGCCCAAATTAAAGTACCCGTATATCCTGCATGTCCAAAAGCAGATGTACTCATTTTTTTTGCATAATTAGCTTTTGCGGTATCGAATTCTATTCTGGGCTTATCAAAACCAAGACCCCGATGATTTCCTTGCGAACAGAATTGACATTTGGTAAATTCTTCTACTGCCTTTTCTTTGATAAAAATCTTGCCTCCGTATTGTCCTTTATTCAGATACAATTGCCAAAGTTTCGCCATGTCATTTGCGGTTCCAAATAGTCCCGCATTACCACTCACCCCACCCATCATGATAGCACCCTCATCATGTACTGTGCCGTGTATTTGCTCCATTCTAAAGAAAGTATCTAATTCTGTCGGAAGGATTCGGTCTTTCGAAAAGAATCGTAAAGGATTGTATGTCAATGTATTGGCACCTAATGGTTTAAAAATTTCTTGTTTTAAATAGGATTCAAATTTGACGTGCTCCATTTGCTCGATCATAGTCGGAAGAATATAAAAAGCCAAGCCACTATACTTATACTCTTGCTTTTTGTTGAGTGGGGAATTACGAATGGCTTTAAATATTTTCTTTTTATAATTCCGATGAAGCCAAAGATTATCCGTGATTCTAACGGGATATCTTCTTGATTTTTTACGTTTAAACGTCCACCATTTGTATCTCCATCTTCTTCTTTCTGGATGCTTACGCAAAGTATGCTTCCAATAAGGAATCCATGGTTTCAATTTTGCATTGTGCGCCAATACATTTCGCCAAGTAATATTTTCCTTATTAGAACCCTTAAATTTTGGCCAATAATCCGCCATCGTAGCCTCTAAGTCAAAACGCCCCTCACCATACCACTTCATTAAAATAGGTAGTGCCGTAGTCGTCTTAGAAAGCGATGCCATATCATAAATATCATTTTTCCGTAAGGGCCTTTTCTTATCATACGTAGGTGAACCAAAAGCTTGATGATAAATGATTTTTCCTTTTCTAGCAACCAATACTTGTGCGCCTGGAAAAGCCTGCTGTTCTATGCCATAATTTATAATACTGCTAATGCTATCGCTCAACCGTTTAGCGTCTATTCCTACATATTCAGGTGGTGCATAACCCAATCGAAAAGGCAAACCTACTTCTTTTCCGTAAGGTCTCATTCCTCCAAAGACCAGTTGCACGGCAAGTTCTTGGGTCAATTCGGTAACTTCTTTGAGTAAAATCACCGCTGTCATTTTACGTAAAGAAGTGGATTTTAATTTATCCGGAAGGATGACGACAATAGACATTTTTTTTACGTTTTCATCTTTCTTAAAAACCTCCAACTGTTCTCTATCCTCAATATACCAAATCCCTACATCCTTCTTTTTCAATTTAATGGATTCCTTAAAATCGGTCATTTCAGCATATTGTTGTAGGCTAGCCAAAATAGATTTATTGCTACCAAAGAAGAATATTTTTCGCTTATCAATATCTTTTAGCGGAAGCAAGTGGTCATTTTTAGGCATTCTAACCACTTTTAAGGCTGCTTGAAAATCTTGGAGACTCGACGTAAGCGAAACTTCTTGCCCAATGCCCTTACGGAAGCAAAGTAAAATCAATAGCATGGCAGTATTCCAACGAATATTCATCTTCTTAATCACGAGTCACGGTTTATTTTTTTGATTAAATGTCATAGACGGAACAAACTTAGTGATTTATGACAAGAATAAGAAAGAAAGAAATCAAATATTCTATTTTAAAATTAAACTCTTGCTGACGAAGGGTTGATTATGCTTTCTCTACCCTATGGGTTACGGTACTTGCCTGATTATCGAACTTATGGGAAAGTGTGGTTTATAACCCACCACAACCCAAGCACAAGTAGCGCCATGCAGGGAGGATTTGAGTAAAAAGGATTAAACTTTAACAGTCTTGTCAATTATTATCCTATTTTTGCCCAAGATGAAAATACAATTAATTCAAATCGGCAAAACCACCTTTTCTTTTTTAGTAGAAGGGGAAAAAATGTACGGTGCCCGTATAAAGCGATTTACTAAATTTGAGCAAATCACCCTCCCAAATGTAAAGAAAGGCAGCAAAATGAGCCAAGCCCAAGTCAAAGAGGCAGAAGGCAAATTAATGCTCAAAAAAATTAACAATACCGATTTTTTGGTTTTATTGGATGATAAGGGAAAAAGCTATACTTCCCTTCTTTTTGCCGATTTTATCAAAGAAAAACAGAACTATCTACCCCACAATCTCGTTTTCTTAATAGGTGGAGCCTATGGATTTTCAAATGCAGTCTATCAGCGTGCAAATGCAAAAATGTCATTGTCCGCAATGACCTTTTCCCATCAAATCATACGAGTCGTATTTTTAGAACAATTGTATCGTGCGTTTTCAATTTTGAAAGGGACTCCCTACCATCATGAATAATTAAAATAGTAGATGAAAAAGAACAACCAACCAAAAGAATCCGTCATTTCTATTTCAGCTGGAGATATTACCAAGCGACATGATGATGTCTTTATCGAACATCTTCCAGGAAAAATAATTGGTCATCAAGTCGCAGAAAAAAAGTATTTCTTCCAATCTAATTCAAAAGTAGCCTTGATGATAGAGCTTGCTGGAGAAGGAATATTTAAAATAAGGTATGCCAATGATGGCATTTTCACCCCTAACTTCTCCTATGCCATAGACCCCAACTACGAAACAACCATACCCGCTTCCACTTTAGTGGAAAAAAAATCCTATTTCATCATCCAATCAGATGCGGGTAGTTGTCGAATTTCCAAAAAGGATATGTCCTTATCTTTTTATGATGAAGAAGATAAACTCTTAAACAAAGATGCCACTCCCTACTATGCTAAGTCCACTTTAAAAAAAGGGATAACAATACAGAGAATAACGAAATCCGTAACCAAAGGTGAATTTTTTTATGGTCTAGGAGACAAAACTGGCGCTCCCAATCTACGCGGTCAAAAGTATGAAAACTGGACAACAGATTCTTTCGCCTATGGAGCGGGTACAGATCCCATCTATCGTTCTATACCTTTTTACTATGGCTTAAAGAATGGGCAAGCGTACGGTCTTTTCTTAGACAATAGTAATCGTAGTTTCTTTGATTTTGATTCTAAGAAGAAAGGAGAATTAACAATAGAAACAGATGGCGGTGTGATGCAGTATTATTTTTTCTTTGGTCCAAGCTTATTGGATGTAAGTGAAAAATACATGACTTTAACGGGTGCTGCCCCCCTCCCTCCTATGTGGTCTTTGGGCTTTCACCAATGTCGGTGGAGTTACTTTCCAGAACAACGAGCCAGGACGGTGGCTGCCGAATTTCGAAAAAGGAAGATACCATGTGATGCCATTTATTTGGATATTGATTACATGGATAAATACAAGTGTTTTACTTGGAATGAGCGAGCTTTCCCGAAGTTTGAGCGCTTACCCAAAGATTTAGCGAAAGCTGGATTCAAATTAATCGTGATGATTGATCCTGGCCTAAAGGCGGATACCGATTATCCTATATTTGAAGAAGCTTTAAGAAATGATTATTTGTGCAAACGCTCTGATGGCACGCTTTACAAAGGACCTGTGTGGCCTGGTCTCTGCGGGTTTCCTGACTTCACCCATCCGGAAGTACGCAATTGGTGGGGGCAGCAGTATCATCACTTTTATAAGACCTTAGGCATTGGAGGATTTTGGAATGACATGAACGAACCAGCTGTATTTTATATTAATAATAAAACCATGCCCAATGATGTGTTGCATGACCATGATGGCTTTCCAACTAATCATAAAAATGCGCATAATATTTACGGGATGCAGATGGCTAGAGCATCTTATGAGGGTTTACTTGATTTGGATAAAAACCGTCGTCCGTTTTTATTGGGACGTGCTACTTTTTCAGGTGGGCAACGATATTCCGCAATTTGGACAGGAGATAATGTTGCAAATTGGGCGCATTTAAAATTGGCAAATCGACAAGTACAAAGATTGAATATTTCTGGTTTTGTTTTTAGTGGAAGTGATATTGGCGGATTTGTAGATGTGCCTTCTGGCGAATTGTTTGTCAGGTGGCTACAACTCGGTGCTTTCCATCCCTTTTACCGAGTGCATTCTATGGGAAACAATATCGAAGGCGATGCTGCAGCGGATTTGGAGAAGGTATTAAAGATGGATGCATTGGAGCGAAAAGACCAAGAGCCCTGGTCTTATGGTGAGCCTTACACTCAATTAGCGAAAGAGGCTATTGAACTGAGGTACAGGCTATTACCTTATCTTTACACGGCTTTTTGGAAACATCAACACACAGGCAGCCCCATTGTCTTACCGATGTCATTCTATGATCAGACCGATCCAAATTGCCTTAAAAACAACGATCAATTTATATACGGAAACGACCTACTGATAGCTCCAGTACTCCGAAAAGGTCAAAAGACGATGTCTGTTTATTTACCGAAAGGTACTTGGTTTGACTTTTATACAGGGAAAAAATATGAGGGCAAACAAAGTGTTAGAATCAAGACAAGCCTGGATACTATTCCTATTTTTGCGAAAGCGGGATCTGTAATTCCAGAATATCCTGTCATGCAATTTACTGGTGAATTTCCAATAGAGATTTTAACTGTAAAAGTTTTTGTGGGCAATGGTGTTTCTCTTTTGTATGAGGATACGGGTGACGGATATGGCGATGGCTTACTTCAGCAATTTTACCTTTCGGAAAATGGAAATAAATTTTTAATTACTAGAAAACAAAAAGGGAAATTTAAACCTGCTTATAAGTTAATCAAAATGCAAATATTTGGACTTTCAAAAAATGTAAAAATAAAAGTGGGCGCCAAAAAATGGGCCTTTGAAGATACTAATCAATACATTGAACTAATGGTTCCTTCGTCCTTTAAAAAGATAAATATTACAAATCAATGAAGACGCTATACGTAATACGACACGCTAAATCTAGTTGGAAGACTGGGCTATCTGATTTTGATCGCCCTTTGAATCCACGAGGACTTCAGGATGCCCCTAGGTTAGCAGAATTGCTAAAAGCTCAAGGAGTGAAACCTGACTTATTGATTACGAGTGCTGCGGCTAGAGCAAAAGCTACTTCTGTATTTTTTCAAGAGGCATTGTCTATTCCAGAAGAGGCTCAATGGGAGTCTCAGGACTTGTACCATGCTTCTATGTTGGAGATTTTGAATCTAATTGCTTCTATCCCTCCAGAATATAATACGGTCATGATATTTGGTCATAATCCAGGGTTTACCCATTTTGTGAATGAATTTTATGGTGATCATTGGATTGATAATTTACCGACTTGTGGGATTGTGAAAATCGAAGGAAAAATGGAAGAATGGTTGGACTTTACAGGCAGCACGGCGAAGGTTGTGGGGCGGTATTTTCCAAAGGAAGTGGACTAAAGGTGAATGGAGGTTCAAAAAGCAGCCTTTTTTTTACCATTAAGGGATTAAGAGGATTTTTAAAAGCAGCCTTTTTTAAGGGATTAAGAGGATTTCAAAAAGCAGCCTTTTTTTACCATTAAGAGAATTAAGGGGTTAAGGGCATTAAGGGATGGATTTTTAAAAGCAGCCTTTTTACCATTAAGGGATTAAGAGGATTTCAAAAAGCAGCCTTTTTACCATTAAGAGAATTAAGGGGTTAAGGGCATTAAGGGATGGATTTTTAAA
>CAYRVZ010000013.1:15142-22700 GCA_964427815.1 uncultured Saprospiraceae bacterium
AGCAGTCTTTTTTAAGGGAGTAAGAGGATTTCAAAAAGCAGCCTTTTTTTACCATTAAGGGGAGTAACTTATTTCATGAGCAACATCATCTAAAAATTCGGGTAAAAATTACTACCTTCGGCTTATAAAAAAAGCTCAAGAGCTTATTATGCACTACCCGTGGTGGAAGATGGGAGTTTAGTTGGAATTGTGACGACCCATGATTTTAATTAAATATGCTTATAAAGCCCCTATGAGGCGTGATTTTACGCTAGTAAGCGATTAATTTACCACTTAAATGACATAGAATGAAAAAAAATTTGGGATTAAAACTGGTAGGAATAGTAGTGGGCGCACTTTTGGGGTTTCTGTATTACAGTAATTGGGGATGCACTAGTGGCTGTGCCATTCGATCTTCAGGTAATCTGATGAGCCTGTATGGAGGTGTGATGGGATTCTTGGTCGTCGGTCTATTTGACAAGAAAGCAAAGGAGGTCTAAAAGACAAATTCTGTTTTTGCTGCATTTATTTATTCCAGCCATTTAAAAAATCCCGAATGTGCATTCGCTTTCGGCCCTCCGCTTGTATTTCCAAGAGGTGAATGAATCCATCTTTAGTGGCGACCTTAAAGAATGTCTTTTTATCGGTCACAAAAGTACCTGGGGCATATCCCACAATTCCAATTTCTTTTTTGGACTTGAACACTTTCATTTTCTTACCCTGAAAAGTCGTCCAAGCTGTTGGATAAGGGCTAAGGCCTCTAATAAAGTTATGAATTTTTTCCGTAAGGAGTTCAAATTCAATCACGCACGTCTTGTGATAAATCTTAGGGGCATGTGTGGGTGAGCCCGTTTGGGGCATAGACATGATAGTATTATCTTCTATTGCCTTTACTGTTTTTAGGACGAGCTCCGCACCGATAGGCATCAGGGCATCATGTAATTCACCTGCTGTCATGTCCTCGCCAATGTCCACTTTGTCTTGGAAGTATAAGTCTCCCGTATCAATTTGGTGTTGAAGCTTGAAGGTGGTCACCCCTGTTTCTTTTTCTCCATTAATGACGGCCCAATTAATCGGAGCCGCCCCCCGATATTTGGGTAAAAGCGAACCGTGTAGGTTCAATGTGCCGTGTGGAGGCATATTCCAAACGACCTCAGGCAACATCCTAAAGGCGACGACGACTTGCAGATCTGCTTTTAGCTTTCGCAAAAGGTCAATAAAATCAGGGGCTTTAAGATTTTTGGGTTGTAAGACGGGTATAGCCTGGGTAACTGCATATTTTTTTACAGCAGATTGAAGCAGTTTTTTGCCATTTCGCCCTCCTTTTTTGTCCGTAGCCGTAATCACGCACACGACCTCATATCCATTGGTCAGTAGGATCTCCAAGCTAGAAACGGCAAATTCAGGGGTTCCCATAAAAATAATACGCATAAGATTTTTCGTTTATGACTGATGGTGCGTAGTAAGATTTTGAATATTCCTAAATTACAGAATAAATCGTTACTTTTGCGCGTGCAAATATAAGAAAACATTCTTATGATTTGTTCTACACACTAGCACACACATTTAGAGAATACTAAACTACACTAGACATGAAGACATTTAAACTACTTTTTATTCTGCTGGTTTGCTCTTTTGCGCAAGCTTACGCCCAAAACACCCTGATCATAGAAGGTTATGTCTATGAAGAGGATGATCGTGGATTTATACGAGATGCGACAGTAAAGTTATTTACGAGTCAGATGGTTAGTGTGGGAACAGCGATAACCGATGAATTTGGGCATTTTGTATTTGAGACCAATGACCAACGAAGCTATATTGTCAGAGCCAGTAGTAATTTGTACTTTCAGAAAGAAATCAAGGTTGATCCCGCTGAAAAAAATGAGGCGAATAAGGTTTTTCTAAAAATGGAAATGGAGCGACAACCTGGATATATTTTTGACGTAACGTTGGCAGAACCCAGACCCGAAAAAGATACTCCGACAAATTCAGTAGAGGGAGCGACAATTGAAATCTATAATAATACGACTAAAAAGATGGAATGGGTCGCTGAAAAATACCCTTCTCCCTATTTTAAATTTACATTTCAACAAGGCAATCATTACACGATTGTCATCTCAAAAGAAAGATATATCACGAAGCAGATAGAGGCGTATGTCAATGTCAATGGCTGTATCGTCTGCATAGATGGAGTGGACAATGTCAAGCCGGGTGTCGTAGATAATTTGACGGAAGGACATCAAAAAGGAACTTTATTAGCGAATATTGAATTACGCCCTGTAAAGATCGGAGAAAAAATACCTATTGGGAATTTGTACTATAAATCTGGGCGATTTAGTGTTGTAAAGAGCATGCATAAGACCTTGAACGAATTGATTGTTTTATTAGTGAACAATCCAAGTCTAATCGTAGAACTGAGGTCCCATACAGATTCTCAGGGGGATGATGATTTTAATCAAAAACTTTCGTTAAAAAGAGCTAAGGCTGCCGTAAAGTACATAATGGATAGAAGTGATATAGATAAATATCGCCTTAAAGCTGTCGGTATGGGAGAGACTTCTCCTGTCAATAAATGCAAAAACAAAGTGCCTTGTACAGACAAAGAACTTGCGTTAAATAGGAGAACAGAGCTAGTGATTACAGGGCTTCTTACAAAAAAATTTATTAAGTTGCCCTTGACTAAGCAAAAAGAAGAGGAAAAAATGGCTGCTTTATTAGCGGATGTAATGGGCGGAGAGCAAATACAAGTTCCGGAAGGAGAAGAAATGCCCGAGGATCTAAAACGTCAACTGGAAAAAGAAGCAAAAGGCAAGAGCAATGAGCAGCCAAAACAAAGAAAAATTGAAAATGCTAGCCCTCCTGCGGATCCAATAAAAAAGAAGATAGATGAGACTAAAAAGACAACTATAAAAGAAAAGGACGCCATTGAGTCGAAGAAAAAGACTGACTCCGAAAAGAGTTTACAAGCAGCAGAAGAAAGAGCAAAGAAAGCCTTTGGTCATCACTCTTCTAAAGAAGAAGGAGTCATTTCTTCAAAGAAAAAAGGTGCTAAAGTTATTGAACAAAAGAAAGCAGTAGGAAAACAAGAAACACCTGCCAAAGAAAATTCGGAAAAAATCAAAGCGGAGAAGACGGCACAAAAACCTCAGCTAGAAAAAAAACCAAAGGTTGTTACAACCTTTGAGGAACCTGATCCCTTTGAGGATGAGATTATAGAAGAAAAAGCGGTTCTTGAACATACGAGCAAAGAAAAATCTCGACATGGTGAGATCAAAACTGAAGAGCCCAAAGATGCTGATGTTGTACAAGCCATCAAATCGGTAGTTCCTGATTTTACTGGCTACCGGGTACAAATCAAACGGACACCATACGAACTCCCCAATAGTGACATTATTTTTAAGACTTATTCAGATGTCGTCCAATTTCGCCCTCCGAATGGTGATTATATTTACCTTACGGGAAATTTTGCCACACGAACTGTTGGGAAGGTTGGTTTGAGCTATGTCCAAAGAACATTCCCAAAAGCGAAATTAAGATTATTCAAAAAGGGCAAAATGATGGATTAGTACCGTATTCTATCCATAGTTAGCGATAATTAGATTCAGCTTCAAAGTCTAGCATAACAACCCGCCAAGGAGGAATAAACACCCATCTAGACTCAAAGTCAAAATAAAAACTTTAAATAAAACGGTTAGTTCAAAAAAAATAGATAGTTTTGTACTCGCAGAATGAAATAGCCAAATGGAAATACGGATTAAAGAAGTCAGTTCTTCTTCAGAGCTGAATAGTTTTATAAAGTTTGAATTTAGTCATTATGCGGGTGATCCTAATTGGGTGCCCCCTATGATACATGATGAAAAGCTACGGCTATCGAGCAAAAATCCAATGCTGCCTCACGGCGAATTAAAACTCATTCTTGCCTATAACAAAAACACGATCGTAGGAAGAGCAGCCGTACTCATAAATGCAAGTGAAAATAAAGCACAAGGAGTAGCCCAAGCGCGATTTGGGCATATTGAATTCATTAATAATATAGAGGTTTCTAAAGCCCTTTTTAAATATATTGAAGACTGGACAAAGGCTCGGGAAATGACTCAATTACTAGGGCCCATGCATTTAGCTTCTTTTGAAAAAGCGGGTCTAATGTATGAAGGATATGAGCAATTGGGCACGATAAGCACGATATACAACAAATCTTATTACCCTAAACATTTGGACTCTTTGGGCTTCAAATACCATATAGAGCTAGAAGAATTGGAAATAGCCATTCCGACTACACTATCTAGCAATCCTGCATTTTTCTCGGATTTGGGCCTCCAAATATTACCCGTTATCAAGAAAAAAGGCCTTCGTCGTCTGCTCACACAGGCATTCATTTTACTCAAGACTTCGCTAGCAGAAAATGGCTTTGTTCCTTTGACCGTAGCTGAAGTCAGTGTTTACAAAAAGAGGATTGAAAATTATATTCATCATGACCTAGTGAAGTTTATTGGGGATAGTACGGGTCAATTAATTGCCTTTGGAGTCGCAACCCCTTCTTTTGCCAAAGCTCATCAAAAAGCCAATGGAAAACTATTGCCTTTTGGTCAATTTCAATTGGCAAAAGCCATGAAGAAAAATTCCCAGGCAACACTACAGCTTATTACCCTGCTGCCCGAATGGAAAGAAAAAGGTTTAGAAGCTGCAATCTTGAATGAAATACTTGTTAGTTTACACAAAAATGGTTTCAAAAAACTAGGCACTTCTCCAGAGAGACCCAACGGCTTCTTCGCTCAATTATTAAGCCCCTACGCTCCCACACTCATTAAGAAAAGACGCACATATCTAAAAGAACTATTTCAATTAACGTAAAAAGATGTCTGATAAAAATAGTAATGATATAGGGAATTTGTTTAAAATGTTTATTCAAGAAAATAAACTTAAACCCAAACTCTACGAAGCCAAATTAAAAAGCTCATGGGTCGAAGTCATGGGCAAATTAATTGATAATTATACTTCAGATATTAGTCTAAAAAAACGTGTTCTCTATATCCGCCTCACCTCTGCCCCACTGCGCAATGAATTATTAATGTCAAAAACAAAATTGATAGATTTGTTGAACAAAAAACTCGGCGAGGAATTTATTCAGGACATTGTCATTCGTTGAGTCAAAAGAAGGCAAAGTTCTTCTGTGACGGCACTTATTTCAGATTACCCTAATCGATGCGCAAAGTGATTGGCAATACAAAGTAAAAACTAGACGATTCCCAAAAAGCTTGTAACTAATGGAATTGAACGCCATTTACTGGTATTACTTATTCAAAATATCTGAAATAGGTTCCCCTCCGTAATCGTCATCCAGTTTTTCGTTTATCATTCCGGTTTTTATAAATGATAATCTATTTACCTCAATGAGGTCACTCGTAAAAGTGTTTTCCGTAAATACGTCTTCATCAATAAGTTCATTTATATCAGACATGGGCACGGCAATATTACTCTTCTTTACTATAATTCTATCGTTTTCTGTTGCTACAATTTTATAAACACTAGTAAATGTTTTTACCAAATCTCCTGCATCTAATTTTTTTCGAAGTGCGATTTTCTCGTCATTAGTTTTTCCTCTGTAGGTTTCGTTGTATTTAGTACCCGTATTCCACGCGTAGAAGATTGTTCCCAAAACAAAAAGAACACCTATGGTAAAAAGACTATATAAAATGTACCAACCTGTTTTTGACACTTTATATTGACTTGACAGTTTATCTGCCTCAGCTTTGGTTTGTTCATTCCAATAACGCTTATCTATTTCATTTCCTGTTTGTGAACATTCTACAGTAATTGTTTTTACATTTAGTCTGAAAAGTAAAAACAGACCTCCTACAAAATCTCTTTGTCCTACAACCAGTGTAGCTTCATTACATTGACCAAATTTTTGTTGAAGCGCTTTTTTTAATACGTTTAATTTTTTTTGTTTCATGCTTTTTTTAATTAGTCCTATTTCTAAAACCATTTACTGAAGTGTCCCGAAGATTAAGCGCCGAAACCTAAATCGTTTAAGTAAATGTATAGATCAATAAAAACTTACTTCAATTCCATTGGCTTTCGCATAGGGCAATGCAATAGTATGTAAGGCATCAATTTTTTTGCTTAACTCTTCTAAGTTTTGTTCTTCAAATGCCATAATAGCCTTGTCTATTATGGTTTTATCAGCCTTTTGATCCAACAATTTGGCTATTTCGATATAATCTGTTTCGTATATAGATTTAACAAAGTTAAATACCTCTAGCGATTTCGCAATCAATTCTTTGGTATCTTCGGTTGGTTTTAACTTCTTTATACTTTCAATATCGGTTTCAATATTAAGTATTTTATACGTTTTAATATGTGCTTCAAAATTATCAGAAGGAATAGACTTCCCATCAATAATGGCATAAAGGGCATTATGGCTTTGCAGCTCCATCATATGCTGAAAATCTTTTGCTCCAATATCAATGTGTTTGTTCACATTTAAGGTTGTTTTTCCAAAATAACTTTCAGGTTCGTCGAATGAGCAAGAATGCATTGCTATTACTAGCAATATCAATAAAGCTGTTGTGAATTTAATTTTCATGGTAATTATTTTTATTGCAAGATAAAATTTTCATTCCTGTTATTTAGTTCTAACTGGCATGTGGTATGAGTTAATTTATATTCGCACGCACAATACATCTGGCGTTACTGTACTCGTGAGGTTTTACTGTATTTCCATGGCCTTGTACTATCCTATTTCTTTGGTCGAGTTCTAAACCCATAATTTTCATCAAAACCATGTTTTTTCACTTTTTGGATGTCATTGAGCTGATTTTTTTGTGTTTCACTGTTGGTCAGAACACCACCAATAAACTGGTCAATTTCTTGATGCACGGTAAACGCATCTCTAATTTTATAGAATTCGAGATTCTTCAAAATAGGATTCTTTTTTATTCTAATATTAGATCGCCTATTATCTTCTGTTGTAGTTACTTTGGTTTTATTATGTACTAAAAATATTGGACTTTGAATCAATTGGAACCATTCTGTAAAATCCCTTTCAAAAATGGGGGCCTTAAAATACGCATTGAGATCATTAACCGAATAAGGTAAACATCCCTCTTCAAATTCCCAACAATTTTGTTTTTCATGAATTTTTCTATAAAAATCATGTAAGTTTTCAGCGTTGTAATAGACATGTGAGCTTCTTTTATTTCCTTCAAAATACTCATCTATCTGATAAGCTGGGATTAGTTTACCGCAAAAACCAATAACAATTCTATTGACTTGAAGGTATAACTTTTCAGTACCAAAAGCATCCAATTCTAAAATAATTATCCCCAAAACCCCAATTACGTCAACCAGGCTCCCATAATTGGGCAATGCATCTAAAGTTATTATTTCTTCTTTCCTATTATAAATAAGATTTTTGTCAATACCAAATGCCTGCACACCATCATAATAGTCCTTGTACTTCGAGATTATCTTCATAATTAATATTTTATTGACCCCAACCTGTAATTCATGCAGCTTGTGTTTTAATTTTTACCACTTTAAAAATTTCGCCTACTGTAAACCAATACTCATCTTGCCC
>CAYRVZ010000014.1:0-22646 GCA_964427815.1 uncultured Saprospiraceae bacterium
CTACTTCATCCCAAAGCGCCCAAGCATCTGGAATTAACAAGGCTGGAGACCTCCTCCAACTCACTAATAATTCTAACACAGGATGCATTTCTGTATAAGTCAATTCATGATCCAAAAATGGAAGAATCATTTCTGCACACTGATCTTGCATCGAACGATCTTTTGCCCACTTCTTTAACAAACGAATTAATTTGTGCGCAAAATCAGGTTCAACCCTTGCATAAATCGGAACATGAGCGGCTAGTTTAATCACTACATCTTCCAACACAGCAGGAGCCACAATAATTGCCATACTATTTTCCAATAGGGTCAATACTTGATTCAATGCCAAAACAGTTCGCTTACTATCAGGTAATTCATAATTCTTTAGACTGGGCCACACCTTAAAAAACGCATCCGCAAAAAGTCGAATTTCAGCAGTCTCCCCTGTACTCAACATTACTTTTAATTCGGTCATAATAGAAAAAGTAATTTCATTGAAAAAACCTAATCCACTCACCGATATTTTCTTTGTTGTCGTTGCATGTTTGATGGCCATGTACAGAATGTCTTTGTACTTGTCTATTTCGTCGATTGCATGCGGTGTTGCGGCAGCCCTCAATACTAAGGCAAACCGCCTATTCTTTCTAGCAAAATTGACTAAAACATCCTCCATCCTTTCTTCAGGAAGCATCTGGATAAAGTCTCGTACTTTTCTTTTGGCTAAGGGAATCGCTAAGATTGGCTCGTTTCGCAAGGCTTTTTTGGGTAATTTTTCTAGTACAGCGAAGAAACCCGCAACTATATGGGGGCAAATGCTTCCAGCTCCAAAAAGAGCACACTCACAACCTACTTTCTGAAATACTCTACTTTTTACTAATAACTCAATCTCATATTGTTCCTCCCCTTCGGAAACTAGTGCTGTCCAAACGCCTTGCCCTATATTATCTAAATCATTTAATTTGTCTTCAACATACAAGCCCTTACCTGAATCCACATTAGATTCTGTTAATTCCCAAACAAATGCATCCAAACTTATTCTACACTTCAACATAAATACTTCCTTAAAGGTACTAATCAACTTGATACGCAAAAAGCTATATTCAAGTTTTGAACGTGCTCAAAAGCGTAAACTACCGTTTAGTTTTAACAAACCACAAAGGTAGTATTTTTAGGGGACATTACTGATTTGAACAGCGTTCCGTTTTCAAGTATTCTTTAAAGAGGGTAAATCTTCCTGTCAGGTAAAATGTATCAAGACTGTAACCAAGTTTTCTCTTTTACCGTATAGAAGACTGCGTTATCATTAACGCAAGTTTTCTCATAGTATGTTTTGATAGTTACTCCTACACTATAAAAAGTTATAGTGTAGGATTTTTTTTGGTCTACACTCAAACAACCTAAGCTAAGAGTACGCGGTTTCTTATGAAAGCGACCGCTTCCTAAAAGAAACGCCACCCTATCCATTTATAATATTATAACAATCTTTAATGTACTATCTTTGACGTAAGTTTTCTCATAGTATGTTTTGATAGTTAATCCTACTTTATAAAAAGTTATAAAGTAGGGTTTTTTTATACCTATACTTGTTGCTTGCCTACTCTCCTTTTTTCTAATCTTTCAGAATCCTACACATAGATGGAGCAATCACGAGCCCGTCATTTAGAGCGATATAAATCCGCAAAATCCAGAGAATATGTCCACCCCATAACATTCAACTACCATTAAAACTCATGAATTTTCATAACTCCTTGATAGTCAAGCTATCAATCCGATGGAGTCTATTTCATTCGTAAAAGCACGAAAAAATACATCTTTATTTTTCTAATATATATGCCCGTTTTCTAAAAATATACGCCCACTTTCTTGTTAGTTACTACCTATGGTTTAAAATCGCCCTATCTTTGTCACGGTAGTTTTCTCATAGTATGTTTAGTTTCGCTCCTACATCCGCTCCCTGCGATGTAGGAGTTTTTTTATAAAAAAAGGCATTAGGTGTAGAATACGAGGCAAGCCGATCAGGAGGCAAAATGAAATCAAGGGTTACTCAAAAGCAGTTTATATCCAGCTAGAGAATTAAGGTGGAAGGTCTCTGAGATTTGGACGCTCAATGGCCCTTCAAACCAAACCCAAAGGCCGAACACGGATTGGACAGATTATCGGTCGAGAAGGGCGGATTTTTTATGTTGCATAAAGATTTGACACGGAGGAGAACCGATCCATCACCAAGTGAAAGAATATAAATTATTAATTTTCCTTTGTTAATGAGTCAAGCATATACCGTTTTTGGACCTCCCCAAAAGCTGGTAATTTATTATGGTGCCATTTTCCTAAAATGAGTCCGTCTTTCAACAACACGGTACCCGGATTAGACCGGACAATCGTTTTTAAAAGGATTTTGTCCGCCATAAAAACGGGAAAATCACCTCCAATCTCCTTTAACAAATTCTCCGCGACTTCAGGATCCTCTAATCCTATAATCAAATATGGTTTAGCACCTGCTTTCTTCGCAGCTTTCGCCAAAGGGGTGATTTTTTCCCGAAAGGGCTCTAAAAAGGACTCCGGAAAACTAATAGAAAGCACTTCTTTCTCCAACTCTTTAATTCCACTGATACGACTTTCATAACGTACAGAATCGGCATTAACCACAATAGTATCAGAGACATAAGAAGTATCCATCACTGTGACCAAATTTTTGGTCACCTCCTTTTCTATTTGATAAGAAACAAACATAAAAGAATAGCCCTTTTCATTCCAAATATCTTCAGTCACCTCATTGCCCGCTAAATCCTGTACTGAAAATTCACTCAACTTGGTTGATGGGATTATTGGTTCTGTTTTAATCTGCTCCGAGCTCCACTCTTCTTTAGGATAGTTCTTATACTCTTTCATGTATTGCTTGTATGGCACTTCTAAGATTTCACCCGTAGACTTATGTGTCATTTTAAAGGCCAACACTTCTACGGCTGCCTCTGCATCTGCCTCTAGTGCCGCTTGGTCTCTAATATTTACCCCAACCTTAAATGGACGAAAATCAACGACAGGAATATCCAAAACAAAATTATATAACCCAAAGCCTAAAAAAGCCAAAGTGCTCAACCACACTAGACCATTTCGAGTACTCGACTTAAACAACTGATGCCACCGCTTACGCCCAAAAATAAAAAACAAGGCAGGAAAAAGCATAATGACATCTTTAGTGAAAGTGGTAAACGGTTTTAGTTTCATAAAGTCTCCAAAACAACCGCAATCCGTTACTTTCATTTGGCTATCTGCAAAAGCACCCCATTTACTAAATTCAAAGAAATTTACCCCATCAGGTACATAGCCATTTAAATAAGTAAACCCAGTTAATATAGTAAACACAAGCATCAATGAAAAGAATGCCCAAGCAGTAAACTTGGGTCTCCAGCCAACTATCAAACTAACCCCCAACATCATCTCAAAAACGATCATAGCCACTGCAATAGGCGTTGCATACGCTGCCAATGCTGGAAAAATGGGCGCTAAGCCATTCATACTTGACTCTTCAAAAGTAAAATAGAACTGATCAAAATAGTCACCCATTTTATAAGCAGTACCCAGCGGATCGACGACTTTCACCGCTCCAGAAATAACAAAGAAAACCCCCAGAAAATTTTGTAGGTAGCTCATCAGCAGACTACGGATGTGCTTTTTCATTAAGAAAGTCAACACCACGGCAATAACCGCGACAATCAATGAAAACTTAGTGATGGTCATAATATTTAGTTTTTCTTTTCTCGTAAGAGGATTAATGCAAATGCCGAATAAATTAAAATATCCAGATAGTTGGCATCCAAGCCTTCAGACACTATAGTCTTTCCTTGATTATCCTCGATTTGGCGCAAGCGAAGTAGCTTCATCAAAATCAAATCCGTAATTGAACTCACGCGCATATCTCGCCACGCTTCTCCATAATCATGGTTCTTCTGCTTCAATAAATCCTTGGCTGTTTGCAATTCTTGATCGTATAATTTAGTCACTTGCGTCAAAGGTAATTCCATACTATCCGCATCCGATAATTGAAGCTGAATCAAAGCCAAAATCGAATAATTAAACATCCCAATAAATTCTGACTCGATAGAATCTTCAATTTTTTGAGTTTCCAATTCTTGGATATTGCGAATACGTCTAGCTTTTATCTGAATCTGATCCGTCAAGCTAGTGGGGCGCAAAATTCGCCACGCAGTACCATAATCTTTATTCTTGTTTAAGAACAGGTTTCGGCATTCATCCGCGACCCTATCAAACTGTGTGTCCGTATCTATATTCTTAAACATAACTTATTTTTCCGCAATACAAAAGTACGTGTATTATTGGAAATTGTGTCAAAAAAAGACTATTAATTGTTGGTTAACAGGAAGATATGAATTTTCCTGCTCTTTCTATTCAACTATTCGTATCATATTAATATAAAAACATATCTCTAGTTTGCCCATCTTGGCTTAATATTTGATTTCAAAATCATACTCCAGCCCCTCTTTCCTAAGGGCAACATTTGGAGCAACCTTTTTCTTAATTTCAATCTTCCTTATGAAAAAACTAAGTTTTACAACTCTAATGAAGGCTATGACCTTCTTATTACTATTTAATGCGGCTTTTATAAATGCCCAAACATTTGAATGGGCTCACGGTATCGGTGCCCAATATGACGACATAGCTACAAGTACTATTACGGACTCAGATGGCAACGTGTATGTTGTCGGTACATTTAAAGAAACTGTGGATTTTGATCCTAGTGGTACAGATTTAAGTATTGCCTCTAAGGGAGGTGCCGACATTTTCATCCAGAAATTAGATCCCAATGGAAATCTAATATGGGCCAAAACTATTGGGGGAGCCCAAAATGATGAAATAAATGACATTTGCTTAGATGCTAACAATAATGTCTATTTAATCGGCAGCTTCAAAAAGAGCGTAGATTTTGATCCAGGCCCTGGAACAATGACCCAACAAGCTCAAGGAACGTATGACATATTTATTGAAAAACTAGATAGCAATGGAGATTTTGTTTGGATGAAGACTTTGGGTAGTTCGTCCATTGAACAAGGTGCCGCAATCGCTACGGATCCAGCTGGCAATGTCTATATTACTGGACTTTTCCGGAAGGTAATGGATTTTGATTTTGGTACAGGGACCCATACTATGACTCCTGTAGGCGCAAAGGATGTATTTATTGAAAAAATGAATACTAACGGAGACTTCCAATGGGCGATTCAAGTCGGTGGCTCACTAGATGAATATGCCTCAGAAATTGATGTAGATGCCAATGGGAATGTATATACCATCGGAACGTTTAAGACCACAGTCGATTTCGATCCTGGTGCGGGTGACGTATCTATCACTTCAAGAGGACAGAGCGACATCTTCATTCAAAAACTAAATACAAATGGTGAATTTGTATGGGTTAATACGATAGAAGGAACCGCTAATAATATCGGTAAATCCGTAAAGGTTGATAATCAAGGTAATGTTTATACCGTAGGTCTATTTGCTGGAATGGTTGATTTTGACCCTTCTGCCAATGCTCATGATATTACCGCAACAGGTCAAGTCGATGGTTTTATTCAAAAAATAAATAGCAACGGAGATTTTTTATGGGCTAAGAAAGTTGGGGGGGTGCAGGATGATGTAATCAATGATATTTTTGTTGACGCAACCAATAACATTTATGTTGCAGGTTCATTTACTGACGTTTTTAATATTGATCCGAATACGACCTTAACTTCAATCGGTAGCACAGACATCTTTTATGCAAAATATGATAATGATGGCAACTTTATAGTGTCAAATTCTTATGGAGGAGGATTAAATGATGAAGCGACAAAAATCTTTGTAGATGATGCTTCTAATATTTATACTGTCGGTACTTTTAACAACGTAAACGTAGATTTTGATCCGACCATCGGCTTCAACCAAATTACTAATAATGGCTTGAAGGATGGATTTATTCAAAAATTAAATTATTGTGTTGCTGCTGACCTTCCAGCCGTCAATGCTTCAAGTGTTACTGTATGCGAAGGGCAAAGTGTTAATCTAAGTGTTATTGCAGGGCAATTAAACAGTGCAACACAGTGGAAATGGAATGTAGGTGCCTGTAATGGTACTGCAGTCGGAGAAGGAACTTCAATTACCGTTACACCCACGGCTACTACTACTTACTATGTAGGGGGTGTTGGCGGATGCATCTCGCAGCCTCTTTGCCAAGTCGTTTCGGTAACTGTAAATAGCAGTAGTAATGTCAAAGTGCAAAATGAAACTTGTAGAGGTACGGAATACACTTTTGCAGATGGTACTACTATGACTATCGAAGAAGCGACTACGCATACTAGTGCATTTACTACTGTGGGAGGATGTGATTCAATTATAACTAATACCGTGACACCTGTAGAGATTAATACTTCAGTTGAACAAACAGGAAATACGCTTACCGCTACCCAAACAGAAGCCACATTCCAATGGGTTGATTGTGCGACGCAACAGTTCATTGAGGGTGCAACTGATGCTTCTTTCACTCCTGAGGTTTCGGGTAATTATGCCGTTCAAATCACAAAGAATGGCTGTTCAGAAACGACAGAATGTGTGGCTCTAACGATAGTTGCTACTAACGAGCCTGTTTGGAAGAAAGAGGTAAGAATTCATCCAAATCCATTCACAACTGATCTATTTGTTGATTTTGGGTCAATGACTTCTGGTATTGTTTCTTTGGTGAATATCACCGGAAAAACTATCTATACACAAGAAGTAACTAATGCTCAAAAATTAAGCATGAATGGATCAGAATTGAAATCTGGCGTTTACTTTTTACAAATTATTAAAGAGGGAACTATTGCCACTTTTAAGCTTGTGAAGTAATCTTAAAGAGAAGAGAGATTGTACAGAAGCCTTTTTCGCACCTTGCGAAAAAGGCTTTTTTTATGCAGGCAGACTCTTAACTATTTCGTTTTTATGAAAACTCCAAATTGATGTTTTTGTACCTGGCAGTCCTCAGATTTTTGTTGTACTTTCTTTCGAGAAGAGTCAATTGCCTTTGTTATAGGCAGACCTTTCAATCTTCTTGACACAAAACAATATGTGTCACATATTGAACCAAATGAACTAAATTGTGTTACAAAGAAGAATAGAAACAATTTAATTGCAGCAGATGGACATAACAATAGCACTTTTTCTCTCCTTGGGCGCATTACTTCTAGGCGGAATACTCATGAAATTATGGCTAGAAGCCCGCCATTTACCCACTAAGCAGGCATACGCTGAAAAACTCATTTCTGAAAAATACGTCCCGAAAGAGGCTTTCATTACCCTACAAGAAACTTCAGACATCCTTCGTGCTGATTTACATGAAACACAAGAGGAGCTACGGAAGACAGAGCTAGACCTTGCGGAAAAAAAACTGACACTAGAGTATAAGGAAAATCAGTTCCACCAACAGACCCTAGAAGCGGATCAATTACGAAAGCAAGCCATCCAAGAGTTTGAGCACATTGCCACTAAACTCCTTACGGAAAAAACAAGACAATTCACCCTCACTAATAAATACCAAATGGATGAAATCCTCACGCCCTTAAAAGAGAAAATTGGGGATTTCAAAAAAGACTTAGACCAAAAATATCTTGCTGAGTCCAGTGATAGAATCTCCCTTCGCGAAGAAATGAAACACCTTCGTTCTTTGAACCAACAGCTCTCCAATGACGCCAATAATCTAGCGTCAGCATTAAAGGGGGACAATAAGATGCAAGGCAATTGGGGCGAATTACAACTAGAACGAATACTTGAAAACACGGGTCTCAAAAAAGGCATTCACTACGCTAGTCAGTTTTCTGCCCTTTCGGAAAATGGGCATATCCAGCGCCCTGATTTTGTGATATATCTACCGAATGAAAAACACATCATTATTGATTCAAAAGTTTCGCTTAAAGCTTTTGACTTATTTCATAATACTAATGATTTGGATTTGCGCAAGCAACACTTGAAAGCGCATATCAAAAGTATACGCCAACACATCAAAGACCTACACCATAAAGAATATCAAAACATTCCCAGCTTAAACTCACCAGATTACATTTTACTTTTTGTACCCATTGAACCCGCCTTTACACTTGCAATTCAAGAAGATGTGAATATCTTATCTGAGGCAATGGAATTAAATATTGTTTTAGTCACTACCTCTACTCTACTAGCCACGATACGAACAGTTGCTTATCTTTGGAAACAAGATAAGCAAAGCAAGTCCGTAACAGAAATAGCCAAATTAAGTGGGCAGCTCTATGATAAGTTTTCCACCTTTATAGACGAGCTGCAAAATGTAGGAAAACGTATAGAAAGTGCCCAAAACCATTGGGCTATCGCCATGAAAAAACTATCCGAGGGAAAAAATTATGAAGACACAATTCTCGGAAAAGCAGAGAAAATTAAAGAACTAGGCGCGCGCACCACCAAGCGTATTATTGTAAAAGAATTAAGGTAGAGCCTTGCGTTTCCACATATTGTACTCAATTATAACCCCACCCACTTATCACTAATTTGCTTTGCCGTATCAACCATAGCAAGATCCCATTCTGCCACATCCCAAAATTCAAATTTTTCACTTTGAATGATCTCTTTCACGGAGCAACTTTTCAACATATGAGCAAGTCTATTCTGCTCCAAATGAAGTGCTTGATTTTGAACAGGTTCTTTGGCTAATTCAAACGCTTTGTTCCATTTTCCAATCAACTCATTTGGTGTGTATAAAACCCAAAGAAGGCATTTCATCCATTAGGTATTTATAGCTACAGCCTATTCCTCACTCATAAAGGCATAGCGATAATCCCTAGGTGCGTTAAAATTTTCTTTTATGGTACGAGGTGACGCCCAACGAAGTAGATTCCAAACAGACCCCGCCTTGTCATTGGTTCCAGATTTTCTTGCTCCACCAAATGGCTGTTGCCCAACAACTGCCCCCGTAGGCTTATCATTGATATAGAAATTTCCGGCTGCTTGTCGCAATCTATTTAGCGCAAGCTCCACAGCATCTCTATCTCTGGCAAAGATAGCCCCTGTCAAAGCATAAGGAGAAGTCTCATCTAATAGTTTTAATGTCTTTTCGTACTGCTTATCATTATAAATATAGATAGTCAAAACAGGACCAAAAATCTCTTCCTCCATCGTCACATAATGCGGATCCTTGACCACTATCACCGTAGGCTCAATGAAGTAGCCATCCTTTTTAGAAAAACCTCCCCCTGCAATTATTTTTGCTTTCTTCGCCCGCTTAGCCCCTTTGATATACTGGGTAATATTGTTAAAAGATTTTTCATCAATAACCGCCGTAAAAAAGTTTCTAAAATCCTCTGGTGAACCGATAGCCATGGATTCCAAGTCCGCCTTCAAATACTTCTCTACTCTTGCCCAAAGGGATTTTGGGATATAGGCTCTAGAAGCAGCCGAACACTTTTGTCCTTGATATTCAAAAGAACCTCTCGTCAAAGCTGTAGCCACCATTTTGGGATCTGCGGATGAATGCACCATCACAAAATCCTTGCCCCCTGTCTCCCCTACTATTCTAGGGTAAGACTTATAATGAGCAATATTATCCCCAATGGTCTGCCATAATCTATTGAAGGTATTGGTCCCGCCGGTAAAGTGCAAACCCGCAAAATCGCGATGCTTAAAAATGATATCTCCTGCCACCGGTCCACTGACAAATATAAGATTAATAACGCCTTTCGGCAAACCTGCTTCCATGAAGATCTCCATAATGATGCTAGCAGAATAAATCTGAGTAGCAGCCGGTTTCCAAACAACCGTATTACCCATAATGGCTGGAGCTGCGGATAAATTTCCAGCAATGGACGTAAAGTTAAAAGGACTTAAAGCAAAGATAAATCCCTCTAACGGGCGATATTCCATTTGATTCCAAATATCCTTTGAGCTATCGGGTTGTTCTGCATATATCTGCGACATAAACTTCGCATTATAGCGAAAGAAGTCAGCCATTTCACACACAGCATCTATCTCAGATTGATAGGCTGTTTTGGATTGGCAAAGCATAGTTGCGGCATTCATTCTAGCCCGATAGGGCCCTGCCAACAAATCCGCTGCCTTCAAAAAGATAGCCGCTCTATCCTGCCAAGGCATTGACGCCCACCCCGCTTTAGCCTTTAAAGCAGCTGCAATGGCTTGTTTTACATGTGAAGCATCACCTTGCGAATAATGTCCCAATGTATGAGATAACTCATGCGGAGGATGAATGCTTACTTTTTTCTTTGTCCGAATTTTTCGCCCATCGATGATCATTGGGATGTCACGCTGACGAGCCTTAGCTGCTTTCAATGCGTTCTTGAGTTCAATTTTTTCTGGAGAACCCGGAGCATAATTTAAAACAGGTTCGTTATAAGCGGCAGGCAATTTAAAATGGGCATTTGACATTATTTGGTATTTATTTGGAAAAGGTAAAATAGCTGGATAAAATCCGAGCTTGATTTCGTCAGCAAAGATAGTAACTTCTACGTAAACCAAACCCTAGAAATAGGCAAACAGATAACATTAAGAGCAAATTTGCGTAAAAATGAATTAATTTGGTTTTACAGGTTACCCATCAGCTTATAGCTTAATAACTTCGTAAAAAAAAGTTGAACCCTAAAAAATGTTCTGTCTTTATAAGGTAAAAAACAGTTTTTTTCTCTATATTTAGGCTATCAACCGCTTTGGAAGCAGAAATACAACATATGACTACTACTCGCTCTTTCCTCATCATACTTTTTATCGCTTTTTTATCCAGTGTAAGTGAAGCTCAAAATTGTACAAATAGCTTATTGGTTAATCGAACGGTAAGCGGCATTCATCAATTGATTACACGACCCATGACGATGATAGTCCGTAGTGACTATTCATACCAGCTTGGCATTAATAGCAATGAAAAAGGAATTCGTATCGAAGTTCGGTCCATGGGAGGACAACCACTCAATATTGACGATGAGATCATCTTTATGGATGCCAATCAAATTCGTAAGTCTTTTGTATTCTTTCTATCCCCGAAGAAAAAGAAAAAAGGAGGTATCATCTCTATTCAAAACTATCTTCAGATTGACTTAAACACATTAGAGTGGCTTGCGCAAAAGAACATTACTGCTCTTTATTTTAAGGATGTCAACAAAAATAGAATATACAAATATAGTATTAAGTCAAACAAACAAAAACAGTTTCGGGCATTAATGAACTGTGTCTTGACCAACATTGACAAATCTAAAGCTAGTCAATCGGTAGCCAAGACTTCCTCAACAGAACCTCCTTCAGGTGGCAGTACCAACGCTGCGCCTCGCACGAGAAAACAACCTAGCTCCGACAAAGAAACCGCTGCGCTCACCGAAAAGCTAAGTGAAACAAAAACCAGACTAAGAAAGGAAATCAAAGCAGAAGAGGAGAAAGCAGAAATAGCCAAATCGAAACTACGTGAAGAAGTCACTGAAACAACGAAAAAAGCGGATGCTCAAAAACAAAAAATTGCCTCTGAAGTACTTGAATCCCGAAAAAAAGCGGACATCGAAATACAAAAAAGTAAAAAAGAAATTGCTGATTTAGTAAGTGAAGCAAGAAAAAAAGCAAAAACTGAAACTCAAAAAATCGAAGCAAACGTGTTGGAAGCGAAGCAAAAAGCCGCAGATGCCATCAATGCAGCCAAACTTGAATCCGCTCAAAAAATTGCTGACATAAGAAATAAGGCAGCAAAAGAAGTAACTAAAATCAGTACTTCTTTAAAGGAGTCAAAGGGTCAATATGCAGACGAGGTCTCCTCTGCCAAAGAAACGGCAACAATGGAAATGGAAAAAATCCATAAAGAATCGCAAGCTTCCATCACTAAGGCTAGGGAAAAAGCCAAATCCGAACAACAAGCTACCGCCTCTCAAGTGCAAAATGCAAAACATAAAGCAACGGAAACTTTACTCTCAATTGCCGAAAAACAAGCCAATGAGGTCTCTAATCTAAAAGAGAAAGCAGCTATCAAAAAACAAGAAATTGCCATTGACATTGCGGAAGCCAAAAGAAAAGCCGCTGAAGAAAAAGCATTAATCTCGCGTATTCATACGGAGGAAATCGCTAATTTGAATGAAAAAGCAGCACATGAAAAGAAACAATTAGCCAATAAAATTACAGAAGCCAAACTCGAAGCAACTAAAGAACTAAACAGGATAAAACAATCTATAGAAGAAAATCGCATCAAGGCCGAAGAAGAAAAACAAAAAATTGCCAATGACATCATTGTTTCCAAAACCGAAGCGAAACGTAGCTTGGAAAAAATCAAAGCAGAGCTTGCCCAACAAATCAAAACATCCAAAGAAAAGAGCGACAAAGAGCAAGCTCTTCTCAACCAAGAAGTCCTTGCATCCAAGAAAAAAGCAAAGGCAGCCATCGACCTCATTAATAAAGAAACCGAGCTAGCCATACAGCAAGCACAAGCAGAACTAGCGCGAATCAAAACAGAAGCTGCGCAAAAAGTAACAATGGCTAAATCTGCTGCTGACAAAGCCATTGCTGATGCGAAAGAAAAAGAAAAAGCTTCTGTTTCTACCTTTAATTCCTCCTTGGACAAAGCTAAGAATAATTATTCGAGTGATGTTGCTCAAGCAAAAAAGGCTGCAACCAAAAAGATTAATGAAATTAAAAGCCAGTCGGCACAAGAGATTAAAAATATTAAAGCGAAACATAATACCGAAAAAGACCTCACGACTCAAGATGTCATTAATAGCAAAAAGAAAGCTGCTGACTTAATTGCCTCTTTTGAGCAGGAAGCCGCACAAATTCTTTCTGAAAAAAAACAAAAACTAGCTAAAGAAGAACAAACATTAGCCGAAAAAACGGCTTTGGTGCGCAAACAAAATGCTGAAGCTGTAGCCACCGCAATAAAAAATGCTGAAGCTGAAATTGCTAAAATAAAGAAGGAATTAGATATTCAAAAACAAGCTACTGCTAAAGAAATTGCTAAAACACAAGAAACCGCTGCCATCGAAATAGAAGCTATAGAAAAACAACGGCTGGTTAGAAAAAAACAGATTCAACTAGATATTCAAAAACTAGAAGCTACAGCCACAAAGCAAGTAAATGAAGCGAAGGCGAAAGCAGCTGAGTCTATCGTCGAAGCACAGGAAAATGCTATGAATGAAGTGGATGCCATTAATGCCCAAGGACAATTAGCCATTGCACAAATCAAAAAAGAAAATGCCAAAGAAACTAAAAAACTCAACCAACAGCTTTTGGCTGAAAAACAAGCAGCACTAACTGAAATCAAAAAAGAACAAGATAGAACTCATGCAGAAATTCAAGCTATACAAGCAGAGGCAAGTGTAAAAATAAAAAAGTACAACAAAGAAACGGCTGACGCTCGTAAAGCTTCCTTAAATGAAATTCTAACGGCTCAAAAGAACGCAGCGGATGATGTATATAAAGCAAAACAAAATGCAAAAGAACAAATTAACGCAGTGAAGGAAGAAACAGCAGAAGCAATCAAACTGCTCTACCAAAGAGAAAAAGATGCTAAAGCTAGACTGAAAGCTATTGAAGAACAAATCAAAGCTTCAGAAGAGCAAATTAAAAATTAATTCTCTTTGAATCATATATTATGGAAAGCCGACAGTAATACGAACTAAATTCTGTGCAAATCAGCAATTTGCGTGTATGTATTTAGTTTTTAAGTGAACTGTTATTAAATTAAAACTTATAACTAAAAAAAACCACCATGCGTCAGCATGGTGGTTTTTAGTTTCTTTGTCCTACCTAATCACAACCCATATCTATTTTCGATAGAGGATCATTGTTAGGAAAACAATTTCCAGAGGGAACCGCTGACGGCACATACCTCATTAAGTTTGGATCTCTTAACCCCGTCTTCAAGAAAATTGTTAAGCTTTCAATTTCGGACTTCGTCAAATTTAGCGAAACAAAAGAAGAAGAAAGTTGCGAAGGTATAACAATCGTATTTTGCGGAAGCGCTTCATTCTTATACTCAACCACTTCCTTAATTGAATTAAAACTAGAACCATGCCCATAGAAAGGAGAGTCCGCTAAATTATACAGTTGTGGCGTTTTAAACTTAAACATATCCGCTGGCCTCCCAGTAAAACCGCCACGCCCTAGGTTAGCAGAAGCGTCTGGATCCGCTCTCAAAACACCGGGTAATACATATAAATCATCCATCCCATAACTATGAAACGTCATCGAATTCAGGGTTGGACCAGTATGGCATTCTACACACCCCCCTTTTCCAAAGAATACAATTGCTCCCTGCTTTTCGGTAGAGTTCATCGCTTCGTTATCCCCTGCCAACCATTTTTGGAAAGGAGCCTCATTCGCTAACAGCGATCTTTCATAAGCCGCGATAGCAAGAGCTGCATTCAGCCGAGAATAACGTTCTGGAATATCAACTTCAGGAAACGCCTCGTCGAATAAGGCTTTATACTCTGTGGAGTCAATAAAATCAGGATCAATCTTCATTCTGTGAACCTCTAACCCCGCAATTGCCTGCGTTTCTATGCCATGAAAGCCAAGATGGTTGTTCTCCATAGGAGTACCTTCTTTCCATGCTAATTCTGTTCCTATGTTCATCAATACCCCTCCAAACGTACCGTTCCAAAGCATTAAGGGTTGGTAGGCAGTATTCATGACTGAAGGCGTTTTGACAGGTTGAACATCAACCTTTGCTTCTGAGAACAATGGCGATATCACTCGACCTTCACCAGTCTCACCAAACCCCATTCCTCCATCACCAATACCCTGAGGTAAACAAGCAGCAAAACCACCTTGTGCAAAGTGACATGAAGCGCAAGAAACCGTACCATTGGTAATTTCTTCCTTGGCATTTAACATGATTGCCGTTTCATGGAATAACATCTGTCCTAATATTACTTTTTCTTCCGTCAAAGGATTTTTTGGATCTTGTGGAATACTTGCTAAATCCTTGGCATCAGGCATCTGAAAAAATGCTTTTCCAGCATCATTAGACTCTTCCAGTAATTTTACAAGAGTCGTATCAAAAGCATTGTCATCCTGAGGCTCATCCTTTTTGCAAGAAGTAAAAGTCAACAATCCAAAAGCTAAAATTAGTAGGCTAATTCTTTTCATTAAAAGCAATTTTTTTTATAAGTATGGGAATGTCTGAATTTCTAATAGTCAATAATTGTGCTAAACCCATTATTATTTATTCAACTCAGCATAATTTCCTTCTGGGGATTGGTAAGTAACTAGTGGCTCTAAGGCATATATATAATAACGAACATACAACCCATTCTTCAAAGCTTTTTTTAATTTCCGTTGCTCGTGAGCATAGTATCTTTTTAAACGCCAAAACTCAAATCTTGACAGAGTTGAATCATGGTTCTTATCAAAAAAATGAAATTTTAGGGACTTAAATTCCAGCATTGAAATGTGCTTATCCTTATTTTTATCTATTCTACGAAACGACCAAGCCCTTCCATTTTGAGCCGTAAGGTCAATAAATGCGACAAAAATGATGGATAAAACCATGAAGTGTATGCGAGACACTTTCATTCTTTCAATTTCTTTAGTAGAAATTGGAGGCTATACAATACCAGCAATAATTGCACCATTTAACCTTTTTGGTAACAATTAACGCACACTTCTAGGCAAAATACTCATCCAAATGCGCAATCATTTCTACTTTTCGAGTTTCAGGAACAAACGAAGCTTCAAAACTATTTTTGGTTAGTGTATAAATCTCCTCTTTAGACAAATTCAATGCCTCTGTAATTGCCCAATAATTTTCATTCATATATCCCCCAAAATAAGAAGGATCATCCGAATTAATCGTTACTTTAAGACCTTTCTGCATAAGAAATCTTAACGGGTGATCTTTTAAGTCTTCCACCACGCAAAGTTTCTGATTTGACAAAGGACAAACCGTTAGTGCCATTTTTTCTTCTGCAAGGCGTTCCATTAATTTGCCATCCACTTTGGCTTGGTTGCCATGATCAATTCGAGACACTTTCAATAAATCCAGGGCTTCCCAAATGTATTCGGCAGGTCCTTCTTCTCCAGCATGAGCAACCGTTACAAATCCTTCTTTTATAGCTTTCGCAAAAACGCGTTCAAATTTTGAGGGAGGATGACCCATTTCAGAGGAGTCCAAACCAACGCCATAAATATGCGCTTTGTAAGGTATTGCTTGCGTTAAAGTATCAAATGCGGCACTTTCGTCCAAATGTCTCAAAAAACACATAATCAGCCTATTAGTTATACCTAGTTCCTGTTCAGCTTTATTCAGGGCTCGGGTTATTCCATCAATTACTACCTTAAAAGGCACTCCCCTATCTGTATGCGTTTGCGGGTCAAAAAAGATTTCAGTATGGATGACATTTTGTTCGTGGATTCTCTTCATATATGCCCAAGTTAAGTCAAAGAAATCTTGCTCTTTTAATAAAACCTGCGCGCCTTCATAGTAGATATCAAGAAAATCTTGAAGGTTACTAAAATTATAAGCCTTTTTCACATCTTCAATGGACTTGAACTTGATCTTGACCCCATTTCTTTGTGCAATAGCAAACATCAATTCTGGTTCAAAAGAACCCTCTATATGTAAATGTAATTCAGCTTTAGGCATTTGCCCAATAAAAGCTTTTAACTCTTCTGTCATGATATAAATTTCTAGCCTGAAAGAATCTCCAAAGCTAATAATACTAATAAAAAAGTTGTATCTTTGTTTCAAATAAAAAGAAAATTATGTCATCAAAGAATAAAACTGGACTTTTCCTTGTATTTGTGAGCTTGGCTGCGGCTACTAGATTGTTTCCTAATGTAATGCCCCCTAATGTCAGTCCCTTGGCGAGTATCGCCTTGTTTGGTTCTACCTTCTTTGGTAGAAAGTATCTGGCTATCTTAGTACCGCTTATTGTTTTATTTCTTAGTGATTTATTTTTAAACAACATTGTTTATTCCGCTTATTATGAAGGGTTTACTATATTCTCGCCAAATAGTATTCTAGTCTATTTAGCTTTTCTACTAATTGCCTTAATCGGCTTTGGAGTATTAAAAAAAGTGACGGGTACACGTGTACTTGGTGGAACGATTCTCGCCACTATCACATTCTTCTTAATCACTAATTTTGGTTCTTGGCTCTATCTCCCTAATTATTCTAAAGACTTGACTGGATTATTCCAATCTTATGTAGCTGGACTTCCTTTTTTACAAAATTCACTTCTGGGTAATTTATTCTATTCTGGGGTATTTTTTGGCTTGTATCAGGTGGTTAATGCTCGTAATACTTCAAAGGCTACAGCTTAAAAAGCACGCTTAACTTTCAATTTCTTCATATTCAATTTCACTTTCTGCTGAAAATACGGCCTGTTTTGTAGGCAAAGAAGTAGAACATCCTCTGCTGCTAAAGCATCCTATATTCAAGACAGCTTGCGCAAACATCATCCCACCAAAAGCTAACACTAAGGTGCCCCCTTCTAAATAGTAATCTCTCATGAAATACAATCCAACTACTAATTGTGCTGCCCTTTTCCATGTCCATTTTGCAAAATATTCATTCATCTTATTAAGTTTTAAAGTTTTCAAAGTAAACCAAAAAGCCTCCGGCGTACTTTTACACCGAAGGCCCTAGATAAAATAATAGTACATCTTTTTTACTCTCGGATATAAGCCCTATATCCACCTAGTAGATTTACAACGTTAATTCCTTTTTTTGCTAAAATATTAGAAGCTCTTCTACTTCTAACGCCACTTCTACAGAAAACGAGATATGTTTTTTCTTTGTCAAATTCTGTTATCTTCGATGAGATGGTATTAAGTGGAATATTTAAGGCTCCTTTTATAGTCCCTTGAGCAAATTCATTAGGCGTTCGTACATCCACCACAACAACATTCTTCTCCAGCCTTATTTCTTTAAACTCCTTGACGGTCACATTTTTAATTTGTGTGGCAGTCTGAGCAGTAGAACTTGACGAGGCAAAGATAGAGAAACTTAAAACAAAGAGCAAATTCAAAACTTTCATTTTCAACATTTTTTTAATTAACGAATACGCAAAACTAAACCCTATCTACATTTCTTTACGTGACATGTATTACACTTTAAAGTAGGATAAAGACGCAACATCATAAAGAATTGATTATCAACAACTTATAAAAGAACAATGAATTGTTAATGTGTAATTAATACCTCTTCCTACGTCTTCTAGTTGACTTAATCCCAAAAACGCCTAGAATCCCTCTCGTTACTTCACGAGCCACTGTGCGACCTATTTGGCGCGTAGTAGTGCTATTATAAATATTTTCAAGCCAAGATTTTTCCTTTTTGCTTGTTTTTTTAGCTCTATGTTTCTGCTCTTCTAGAATCTGCTGATGCTCATCGGAAGTTGCTTCTTCTATTTTCTTCTCTAAAATTTCATAGGCACTCTTTCTATCCACAATATCGTCATATTTTGCAATGAGCTTAGAACGTTTGATAATGTCGTCTATTTCGTTCTCCTCTAAAATACCCATCCGAGATTGTGGCGCTCGAAGCAGGGTATGCACGAGAGGAGTCGGAATACCTTTTTTATTAAGCACGGTAACAAAAGCCTCTCCTATACCCATTTGGGTAAGCAGCTCACTCACGTCATAAAATGGGGAAATAGGGAAATTCTGGGCTGCCAATTTAATGTTTTTTCGATCCTTTGCAGTAAAAGCTCTTAAAGCATGTTGAATTTTAAAACCCAACTGACCCAAAATTTCTTCTGGAATATCCGAAGGGTTTTGAGTCACAAAGAAAATACCAACGCCTTTCGACCGAATCAGCTTGATAATGGCTTCCAATTGCTCTAAAAGCGCCTTATTTGCATTTTTAAAAACTAAGTGGGCTTCATCAATTAATAAGCATAGTTCAGGTTGTTCAATATCGCCCTTCTCTGGAAAGGTCGCATATATTTCTGCAAGGAGTTGCAACATAAATGTAGAAAATAGCTTTGGTTTGTCTTGAATATCGTTTACACGTAAAATAGAAATAACACCTTTTCCGGACTGATTAACGCGTACTAAATCATCGACTTCGAATGACGGCTCACCAAAAAACAAATCTGCCCCTTGCTGCTCTAACTCAACAATTTTTCGCAAGATTGCCCCAACAGTAGCAGTAGAAACCATTCCATATTCTGCCTTAAAAGCAGATTTACCTGCATCTGTAATGAATTGTAAGGACTTCTTCAGATCTTTTAAATCCAAAAGAGCCATTTTATTATCATCGCAATACTTAAAAACAACGGTCAACACGCCTGTCTGTGTAGAATTTAAATCCAAAACCTTACTAAACAATACCGGCCCAAACTCCGATACCGTCGCTCTAAGCCGAACACCCTTTGCTCCAGACAAAGTCAAAAACTCAACAGGTGACTTTCCTTTCTTGAAGGGAATTCCAATTGCTTGATGTCGTTCTTCTATTTTCGGATGCCCAGCAGAGGCAGCTGCGATACCACTCAAATCTCCTTTAATATCAATTAAGAGGGATGGAATCCCGTGACTAGACATCTGCTCCGCAAGTATTTGCATGGTTTTCGTTTTGCCAGTCCCAGTTGCCCCCGCTATCAAACCATGCCGATTCAATGTTTTTAAAGGAATCTTTATCAAATGATTCTCAATTGGCAATTTTTCAAACATGGATCCCCCAAGTATGATAGTGGGTAAATCACCAAAATCATATCCTTTTATTATTCCTTTTGAAAAAACTGCTTTATTACTCATGCTGTTATTTTTTAATACTTACGCAAAAGTAGGCATAATAATGATAAAACATTACCTACTTCTTTATATTAAAATTATTTAGATTTATAACCTACCCAAATGAGTTTAAACACTAAAACAATCGTGCATCTTTTAAATAAATGGCTTATCTTTGTGTTTCAATTCAGTACATCCCCCGAATTGATTACAACCCCACATTTTTTCTTCCCAAGTTAGAAAGTACAACCAAACAAACAACACGTTGTGTAAAAGCATAACTTGTAACCACTTTCTTTATGAAACAGACATTCAACTTAGGGGTGATGCTATTTTTTTTATTGGTTACTATCTCTTCCAAGGGAAAGGCGCCTTTTAGTATTTATCCTAATCAATTAGTATCATCAAAAATTGACAACACCACCATTCCGTGGGTTGAAAATAATGGTCAATGGCCAAAAAATGTAGCCTTTTTAGCACAGACCTTTGCGGGTAAAACCTACCTAACGAAGGATGGTGTGTTAAACTACAATCTATCTATTGACTCCACTAATAATTTTTTACTTAGGGAGCATTTTGTTAATGGCAACCCTAATTCTATTGAAGGATTATCGCCTACTTCCGCAAAAGCCAATTACTTCCTAAGTAACGACCCAAAAAAATGGAATAGAAATGTTAGTACCTATAAGAGTGTAGGACTAACTGAGGTTTGGAATGGTATCGACGTACAATTAGTCGCTCAAGGAAATAATGTAGAAAAATTATTTATTATTAAGCCTGGAGCAAGTCCTAGTGATATTTCAATGAAAATCGAAGGAATTGAGAAATGTAATATTAATAATAATGGCAATTTAATAGTTACTAATAAACATGGTTCAATACAATTCACAGCTCCAATAGCTTATCAAATAATAAATGAAGAACGTGTTAATATCGATGTCCAATATCGATTAAATGGCAAACATAATGACCGATATTCTTTTGAAGTGGGTCGTTATAATAAAAAATATGAAGTCATTATCGATCCGCTACTCGCTTCTACGTTCTTAGGGGGTAATGGACAAGAACAAGCCATGTCTATCAGGCTTGATAATACTGGCAACGTACTAGTTGGGGGCTGGACAACTTCAACGGATTTTCCTAATACAGCGGGAGCCTATTCTACAAATGCTGGCAGCTTTGATGGTTTCATCACAAAACTAACACCTGATTTATCTACTGTACTTGCCTCTACTTATTTTGGCGGAACTAAAGATGATTTCTTAAATAATTTTGAGTTAGATGCTGCCGGTAATGTATACATAATCGGGCAGACCTACTCTAGTGACCTGCCTACGACCGCAGGCGCATATGATACGGATATTAATAATGCAGCACAAAACAAAAGCGACATTTTCATCGCTAAGTTTTCACCTGACTTATCTACTTTAATAGCTTCAACTTATTTTGGTGGATTGGATGATGACTATGGACAAGCCATCATCGTTTCTGCTTCTGGTGATGTTTACTTCACTGGCAACTCCGAATCAACTGATTACCCAACTACTGCAGGTAGTTTTGCTTCTACTTCAATAGGGGCTAAAGATGTAATCATTACTAGCTTAGACAGTGACTTAACGTCTATTAACTATTCAACCTATTGGGGAGGTGCCGATTGGGATCAAGCTAATGAAATCAAAATTGATGGAAATGGAGACATTATAGTGGGTGGATGGTCTGCTTCGCCTAGTTTCTCTGGAAGCCCAGCAGGATACGCCACCACAAATAGTGGTAGTTTTGATGGTTTTTTGACAATACTTGACCCTACTTTAGCAACAAACAGTGTCGCAACATTTTTAGGAGGTGGAGATATTGACCATATTGAGTCTTTTTATATTGCGCCTTCTGGAAACATCTTCATTGTTGGATGGACTATTTCTTCGGATTACCCTACTACCGTTGGAGCAAATGATATTTTTCTGAATGGGGGAACTGATTTAATTGTCACTTCTTTCAACCCAAACTTAAGTAGTATTATTAATTCCACTTTTCTTGGTGGTTCAGGGTATGAACAAGGCTATGGCATTGCCATGGATTCTAAAAATAGAATTATCGTGGGAGGTCTAACCTCTTCTGATGATTATCCTGCCTTTGATGCAGTCTATGACGGAACTTATAATGGTAAAGGAGATGTCAATTTAACTAGATTAAGTACTGACTTATCCACCATTTTGTCTAGTACTTTTGTCGGTGGTGCTGAATTTGACCAAATTCAATACGGAATGGCCATCAATAGTGCCGACCAAATTTATTTTATGGGCAGAACGAATTCTGCGGATTATCCAAGTACAATTGGTGCTTTTGATGAAACTTTTGAACCAGCAATTAATCCTTGGGACCAACAGCTTTATCATGATGGATATGTCAGCTTAATTTGTTTGGATTCTTTACCAGCTTCTAACTTTACTAGTGCTACTAATGGATGTAAGCCTTTTACCGTTCAATTCCAAAATACCACTACTGGTGATGTTGATTCTTATCAGTGGTTGTTTCCTGGGGGCAATCCGGCTACTTCTATTGAGAAAAACCCTACAGTTATCTATCCTGATACGGGTTCTTTTGATGTAACTTTAATTAGCATAAATTGTGCTGGTAATGATACGGTAACAAAAATTGATTTTATCAATGTGATTGATATTCCTGAAGCTAATTTTTCGTATACAATTAATATTGGTGACGTTAGTTTTACGAATACTTCGACTAACCATAACTCTAGCTTCTGGGATTTTGGAGATGGGGGAACTTCGTCTTTAGATCAGCCAACTCATACGTATAGTGCTTCTGGTACTTATGAAGTAATCCTTACCGTAACGAACGATTGTGGCTCTGTTTCCATCACTCAAACCGTTACAATTTTACTTCCTCCTACTACGGACTTCTCGGCGGATGTAACCAATGGTTGTGCAACACTTGCCGTTCAATTT
>CAYRVZ010000015.1:0-21508 GCA_964427815.1 uncultured Saprospiraceae bacterium
TCCTTGGCATAATTCTTATAAATGGAATTTTTCCTGCGGCATTAATTGTATTAACTTCTGCTATTGGGAATTGAATGTTTCCATACCAATTATTTGAAAAGTAAGCCCAAACATTTTCTTTATTTACAAGCGTTTCAAAGTCGTTTATTCTTTCAGTTGTTACGATATCTTCTGTTCCTCCAAAATCGGGAAAGGCAGCATGATAAATTCCTGATGTAGGTTCAATAAGTTTATTAGCGGTAAAATTTGGAGTAGTAATAAATGTTGAAGAACTTACACCGTTTTTATTTTACGGTTAAATATCAAAGAATATAACCTATGAAGGCTAAAAAAGAAATGGATAAAATTAGGTTTTCGTTACTTCTTGGAAGCCCAGTAAACCTTTTTTTATTTTGTCGCAAGACCTAAACCGAAACAATATACTTATGTGACCTTAATCACCGTATATATCATTTTTATTTTATAATTTTGTATTGCATTAAATCCTATTACTAAGCAAAGAAAACAATAAAATGAAAGTTGAACAGTTATTTACTGGATGTCTCGCCGAAATGGCCTATTTCATCGCTGACAAAGGCGAAGCTGCCATAGTCGATCCCTTACGTGAAACCGCACCTTATTTAAAGATGCTTAAGAAGCACAAAGTCAAGTTAAAGTATATATTCCTTACGCATTTTCATGCTGACTTTGTTTCTGGTCAAGTGGATTTAGCGAAAGCAACAGGAGCAAAAATCGTTTTTGGCCCCAATGCAAACCCAGCCTATAAAATTCAAAATGCTAAAGATGGCGAGATTTTTAAAGTAGGAGACGTTAAGTTAAAGGTCATCCACACGCCTGGTCATACCATGGAATCTGTTTCGATTATACTTATCAACAAAAAAGGTAAAGAGAAATACATCTTCTCCGGAGATGCCTTATTTATTGGAGATGTCGGTCGTCCTGACCTTGCGGCAAAATCTGACCTTACACAAGAAGACTTAGCGGGTCATTTATATGACTCCTTGCGGAAAAAGATTATGACCCTGCCAGATGATATTATTGTATATCCCAATCATGGGGCGGGTTCTGCCTGTGGAAAAAACATGAGTAGTGAGACTTGGGACACTTTGGGCAACCAAAAGAAAACCAACTATGCACTTCGTGCGGACATGACTAAAAAAGAATTTACCAAGGAGTTATTGACTGGACTAAAGCAACCCCCTCAATACTTTCCTAAGAATGTTGGATTAAATAAAACTGTCAACAAGAACATTGATGACATCGTAAAAGCAGGTACAAAGGCATTATCGGCAAGAGAGTTTTCTGTGTTAGCTGATGAAAAAGATGTACTAGTGATTGACACCAGATCGAAGCGTTCATTCGTGAATGGCTTTATCCCTGGATCTCGCTTTTTTGGATTGGATGGCAGTTTTGCTCCTTGGATAGGAGCTTTGGTTACAGATATTGAGCAAAAGATCATCTTTATTGCACCAAGAGGACGAGAAGAAGAAGTAGTCACTAGATTAGCGCGAGTTGGATATGATAATACTTTAGGTTTTTTGAAAGGAGGTATCCGTTCTTGGAAAGCTGCCGGCTATGATGTAGCTAATATTGGTTCTATCTCTGCTGTAGAATTGGCTGCAAAGAAAGGTAAAATCAATTTATTAGATGTACGTAAAGAATCTGAATTTATTTCTGAACATTCTTTAAAAGCTGAGAATATTTCCCTTTCTGAATTGGAAAAGAACATAGCTAAGTTAAGTCCTTCTAAGTCATACGTCGTTCACTGTGCTTCGGGCTACCGTTCGTTGATAGCCTCTTCAATTCTTCATGCCAATGGGTTTAAGACAATCACAGATGTACGTGGAGGTTTCAAAGCAATGAAACGTGCTGGAATTAAAATGTCTGATTTTGTATGTCCTACGACACTATTGTAAAAGCATTTTTTTCTAGACTACCTCATTTTAAAAAAAATCCAGCGAAATTGCTGGATTTTTTTTTACAAAGCACTTCAAAGTTAACTATCGGAGTTGCGCATGAAAAACTCCATTCGTTACAATTATAGTATCCCCTTGATTGCCTTTACTCCGAAAATCAAAAGTACCATCTACATAGGTTGAGGTCTCTTTAGTGATGGTAATATTTCCATAATTCCCCAAACCTGAATTAGTACTCCAAACATCATTATACGTCTGCCAAGAATCATTCACCAATACACTATCTAATGCCGTGTATTGAAAGAGATTTGTGTAATTGGGGTTATTATTTTCATGTGTATAAGAACCCACCCCATCATAGTCATAGACAGAAAAATACATCGTATTTTTATTCATTCCATCTGCTGCTATCGTAAGTGCTTTAGAGGAAGAACTCGCTGGGGTCTGAATCCTTCCATTTACATCGTCAGACTCAAAACTCACCCCATTAATCTCTGCGGTCATTGACGTTTCAATATCCTTTTTATCATTCAACACATCGTCTTCCACACTATTCTTCACACAAGAAGAAAAAAGAAGTAGAAGTAGCAATCCAGCAAATAAATTCAAATTTTTCATATCAGTTGTTTTTTACAAAGAAGCCTACAATCTTACCTTAAAAGTTAGAATATGTATTACTGGTCAAATTAGATGTATACTTGAATTAATATGAGGATTAAAAGACACGAGCGTGACTTAATTTCAAACGATAAGTGAATTTTGAGTTCACATTTAATCCTCGTCAAACCATTTAATGAACATTCCAAAGGACTTTTTTTAAAAAAACAATTCTCAACAAACAGACGTTATAAACTAACCTGTTGGATTAATAAAACAAATACATCATGAAAAAACACTTTTTAATCGTCCTGTTTGCTTTGCTGTCAGGTTCTATTTTTGCGCAAGCGGATAATTCAAAAGACATGGGAGCCCTATTTGAAGAATTATTCAAAGGTATGGACACTACTGGATTGAGTTTTCCGCAAGGGATGGCGTTTTCATTCCAGCATAATGCTGAGATGGATAGTATGATCCAGCAATTAATCGTATCGTCTCCATTTCAGCAGTTTTTTGAAAAAGGCATAAACAAACCTGACTCTCTATTTCAAATAATGCCTTTTGCCGATATGAAAATGCTAGATATGTCCTCCCTCCTGAAGGAAATGGAAAAAGGGTTTCAACAAGGTAATCCATCCATCGATAATTTATTTGGAGAGGATTTTATGAAGCAAATGCCAAACATTGAAGAAAAAACATCTAAGCAATCGGACAAAAAACGTAAGACTTATTCTTTGTAAATTAGATTAAAATGCGTTACTTTGTCGCTTGGAGTATTCCCATTACCCTATAATTGTTGATATATGAGTATTGCAGAAAAGGTTTTTTTAGTGATTTACCGAGTGAAAGAGAAAGGATTAGAGGTCTTATTGATTAATGATGAGGACAAGTGGGCTTTGCCTAAAGGTGGAGAATTAGATGATGCTAAAACGAATGCTATTATTGAGTTAGAGCGTTGTGAGGAAGAAGACACTAAGGTATTAGCTATCGAGGCGGATTGGCATGAAATTCCCTCTTTGCGCAAGCTGATCAAAGAGGATGTGACTGTAATAAAAGACAAAGTCTGGGAATTGTTACCCAAAATGGAGCAATCCACCTATTTTGTGGTTAAAGAAGCCTTTAAAAAGGTGCTTCCACAGACACAATACAAGATGCTAAAAGAGTTGAAGGATATCATAAGCGATAGAAATTCAACGAAATACTTATAATTTTCAGATAAAGTCCTGAATTTGTAAAATCTCCTTATTTTTGAAAAAGTAGATTTTGCCCTAATTCACATCATGGACGCTATCTATTGACTGAGGAACTACACAACTATGAAACTACTATTCCAAAGCTGCATGGGCTTGGCTTTTTTACTGACGGCCTGCACATCCACGAAGCCTGTAACCCTGACTAAACCTGCTCAACCTGCAGGCGTTCTTTCGTACAAAATCAGTAGCAATACCCAATACTTACACTTAGATGGCAGTTTCTTGAATGCCCAAAAGCAGGGTATTGTGGTCCAAGACATCAAAAAAAAGGTACTAGAATTACCTGTTGGAGCCGTATTTGCTGACTTTGTAGGGTCTATTTCTTGTACGGGCTATGGCGCTTCTGATAGTACAGCGATGCTAAAACTACAGATTTTTTTGGATGGTAAAATGGTAGCAGCCGATTCTACTTTTGGTTACAATCCTTCATTGGCTATTTCGTATTGGGTTGAATAAAAGGAGGTGCCAATTAAAATTAAGGAAAGTCTGATAAAAATATTATAGAATAAATAAATTTTCCTACCTTTACAACTCATTAAAAGTATAATACATGAAAAAGGGAACTGTAAAGTTTTTCAACGAGTCCAAAGGTTATGGATTTATCACAGAAGAAGGTTCAGAAAACGAGTACTTTGTACACGTATCTGGAATAATTGATGACATCTCACAAGGTGATGAAGTTGAATTCGAACTAAAAGAGGGTAAAAAAGGCTTAAATGCTATCAATGTAAGAGTAATCTAATATTGTCCTTACCTAAGATATGAAGCCCTTCACTTTTGTGATGGGCTTTTTTTGTGGGTCAAAGTCAGTATAACCACTTGGCTAAATCCGCTAATCCCTCCCCAAATGTATTATGCCCTAGGAGGCATCGGAGGTATTTATCATTTCGGATAGGTTGATTCAAAGTTTGATCTGCCAACCACATATCAGTTATTTTTTCTATTAGCTTGATTTCTTTTTCACTCGTTGCATCCATTTGCAAATTGAGTAAGTCTCTAAATTCGGAGAAAGAAAATCCCTCTGGAACGTCCCAAGTAGGTATATTCTCTTGCACGGTCAGACTCGGCTGTATCACTGGGCAAAGACGTACAAAACGAGAAGATTTTGTTGGCAAACTCGGTTCTACGATTGCATAAGAAGTATAACTAGCTGCATCAGGCGGATCACTCAAAATACTAGAAGTCATTTTAATGATATCCTTTATGAAGGTCGGTTTGTCAAAACGAATAACCAGCTCTTCGTACGCCGACTGAAATACATCTTGTTTGGGTAGATATTTTATCCCCGTCCCAATAGATAAAATATGAATATTATCTGTTGACACTCCATTACTAATCGCCTCTACGACTCCTGCCAATATGGGATTATTGTAGCCCGCAACAGCGCCATCCCAAAAGTGTCTTTCGACAATTCCTTTAGCGGTTTTAAATTCAATCTTAGCTGGCTTATCAAAATAATTAACGGGTGCGTTGGTGGCCGCATGAATGGCTTGCACAAAGGTGACAGGATCTGGAGTCCTAGGAACTGAACGCTTACGTCTATTCGCTAAATTAGCGGTCTTTGCAGTGCTAGCCATATTCGACCTAAAGAATCTTGCCCTATTCCGATAGTAATCATAGGCGGTGATTAGGAACTGAGTGGAGCGTTTGCCGGGAATCAAAGCTGGTACTTCCGTCAAAGGGATTTTGCTTAGGTTGGGTAGTACGCTTTTTAAGCCTTCATACTTATCAGCAGTCGAATACTTGGGACCAATATTAAAAAATCGAGTTACCCAATTCATGGCGGATCGCTCAGTGAATCCAAGACTAGAAAAGATTCTTTTCCGTATGACTTCATTTAAAAATAGCTCTTCTAACTCACTCGGTTTAAAATTTTCTGCCAGACCTGCAGCAACAATACTCCCCCCCGAATTGGCAACGACCAAATCAAAATGTGCCAAGATTTCTCTCCCAGGAATGTCTCCAAAAATCGCATGTAAAGCTTTGGCTTGAACGAGTGCCCATGCCCCACCGCCATCTAAAGATAAAATTTTGTATTGACTATTTATTTCCATTGATGCAAAGATAGCAATTTGTTTGTTAGGGTGTAATAATGTAACGCCCCACTCAATTGGAAAATAATGTAACAAAGAAGTAACTATTAAGTATTAAGTACCTACATTTGCTACTGACTTTTACGTAAGTGAGGTCAATTATTTCTAACCAAAAAGAAAAAAATGAGTAAAGTTACTGTTGTAGGTGCTGGTAATGTGGGGGCTACTGTTGCCAATGTATTAGCCCGATACGATGTCACTAATGAAATCGTCCTACTGGACATCAATGGCAAACTCGCCAAAGGAAAGGCGCTTGACACTTGGCAACAAGCACCGATCGAGCATTTTAGCACCAAGATACTTGGTACTGATGATTACAAGAAGACGGCTGATTCAGACATCGTGGTCATTACTGCAGGTGTACCTAGACGACCTGGCATGTCTCGTGATGATTTGATTTCTACGAATGCGAAGATTGTTGTTTCTGTAACAAAATCAATCATGGAGTTTTCAAAAAATCCAATCATCATCATCGTTTCGAATCCATTGGATGTGATGACTTATGCTGCTTGGAAAGCTTCGGGATTAAAATCTTCGAAAGTATTTGGTATGGCTGGTATTTTGGATACGGGTCGTTATAGAGCCTTTTTGGCGGAAGCTTTAAAAGTCTCTCCAAAGGATATTCAAGCAGTACTCATGGGTGGACATGGAGATACTATGGTTCCTTTACCCAGATTTACGACTGTTGCGGGTATTCCTGTTCTTGATTTAATCGATAGCAAGAAATTAAAAGCAATTGTAGATCGCACCAAAAAAGGTGGTGGTGAGTTAGTCAAATTGATGGGTACTTCTGCCTGGTATGCACCAGGTGCCGCCGCTGCCCAAATGGTGACTTCTATCTTAAGAGATGAGCGTCGTATTTTTCCCTGTTGTGTCCAAATCAACAGACAATATGGATTGTCGAAAATGTATTTGGGTGCGCCAACTATCTTGGGCAAAAATGGGGTAGAGAAGATCATCGAGCTAAAACTGAATAAGACAGAGCTAAAGGCTTTGCATAGTTCTGCCAAAGCAGTAACCAAAGTTTTGGATGGTTTCAAGAAAATGAAGATTAAGTAAGTAATTACACTTAATCTGAATACATTTTATACCAAAAAAGAATTCTTGGTGTTTAAGGTGTTGAGAATATTTCAAGTTATTATGTTGATTGACCATTGGATTTCCAATGGTCAATTTTTTTGCCCTCAATTGAATTTATGGACGAACCATCTGAAAAGGGATATCCAACAAATCGGAAACACGAGTAGGATGTGTATCCGTAATAAAAACCTGTCCAAAGCCTTCATTACCAAGGACTTCAATTAAATTAGTAACGCGCTCTTTATCCAATTTATCAAAAATATCATCCATCAATAATATGGGTAGCTCAGTTGAGGTTTCTGCCAAAAATTGGTACTGCGCCAATTTTAGTGCAATCACAAAACTCTTTCGTTGCCCTTGCGAGGCAAAGCGTTTCAGCGGCATGTCATCCATACTGAAAGAGAAGTCATCCTTATGAATACCTTCCGTGGTTCTTTCTAAGATTTTATCTTTCTGGAGTGCTCGATCAAAGAGAAGGGATAATTTATCCTTGGCTAAAGCAGATTGGTATTCTATGTTGACGGATTCTTTTTCACCCGAAATCAAATGATAATACTTATTAAAAATTGGAGAAATTCTCTCTGCCCATTCCCTTCTGACGTCAAATATATGCTCAGCAGAAGGAATCATTTGGTCGTTGTAGGATTGCAATAGATTCATATCTAGCCAATCACTTTTAGTCTTTAGCAGAGCATTCCTTTGCTTGAGTAGGCGATTGTATCGAATAAGTGATTCCAAATATTTTTTATTCTTTTGCGAAAGCGTAATATCCGCAAACTTTCTTCTTTGTTCACTTCCACCAGTCGCTATTAAAGTATCCTCTGGTGCAATCATGACAATTGGAAATCGCCCAACATGCTCAACTAACCTTTCATATTCCTTGCCATTGACTTCAAAAGATTTCTTCTTATTTGTCACTAATTTTACCACCACTTGACGGGTACTTCTACCCTCTTCAGTATAAAAGTCACCATCCAACCTAGCAAATGTCTGACCTTTCAGCAGGTTATTTTTTTCAACTCCCCCAAAAAAGCTTTTGGTCATACATAGATAGTAAATACTGTCTAGGAGATTGGTCTTCCCTACCCCATTGTTGCCGGTAATGACATTAAATCTTGCGCTAAAATTAAAGGTCTTAGACTCGTAATTTTTGTAGTTGGTTAGTTTTATATGCTGTAAATACATGATGTAAAGGTAGTCAATTTACTATTGAAAATGGATAATTTACAACGGACTACTCACAATGGCTATTGGACTATCAACTTGAGAGATCGAAAATTATTCTTTTTTGCAAAAGCAATGTTACATGGAACCAAATGGAAATGAATTGGCTAATGTGACTTATCTTGTGCAAACTATCACAACCCCTGGTATGAAAACATACACACATCAATCCATTAAACAATGGGCCGTCGAGGATCGCCCTAGAGAAAAACTGAGTATAAAAGGCCCAAAAAGTCTTTCTAATGCTGAATTAATTGCTATTCTCATCGGCTCCGGAAATCGCAAACAATCCGCTGTGGGTTTAGCGAAAGACATCTTACATCAAGCAGAAAATGATTTTGGGACACTCGGACGATACTCAATCAAAGACTTGATAAAGTTCCCTGGAATAGGAGAAGCAAAGGCCGTAACCATTGCTGCCGCCTTGGAGATTGGGCGTCGTCGGCTCATTGCCAGAGCCGATGAGAAAGTCATTGTGCGCTCTAGCAAAGATTCTTTTGAAGCCATAAAAGGATATTTTTTTGATTTAAACCATGAAGAGTTTTGGGTTTTTCTATTGAATCGTGCGAATAAAATCACCCACCATCACCAACTGAGTGTCGGGGGCACTGCGGGCACCGTGGTGGACATTAAGCTTGTCTTTAAATATGCGGTCGATCATCTAGCCGCTGGTATTATCGTTGCGCACAATCACCCTTCTGGGCAACTCCGCCCTTCGGAATTAGACAAAAAGATAACCAAAAAACTAAAAGAAGCAGGCAAAATTATGGATGTACTGTTGGTAGATCATTTGATCATCGCCGATAATGGGTATTATAGTTTTTCGGATCAAGGTATGTTGTGAGCCGTTGGGGCGTTTTATTGCAACGCCCCAACGGCTCGCAGGAAGCAAAAAAAGCCTATCTTTGCCCCGATGCAAGACACACCCATATTGGTCACCGGCGGCACTGGATTTATAGGAAGTTATCTTTTACGCAAGCTCCTACAGGAAGGATATACACATATCCGTGGGACCAAGCGTTCGAGTAGTAAAATGGATGGAGTCTCCGATATCCAAGATAAGATAGAATGGGTAGATGCTGATATATTAGATGTCCTTGCCTTGGAGGATGCACTGGAGGGTATTAGTCAAGTTTACCATTGTGCGGCCATAGTATCCTATGATTCAAGAGACCGTCAAACCATTAGGAAAATCAATGTAAAGGGGACCGAAAATGTCGTTAATGCTGCCCTTTCGGCAAAAATTGACAAGCTGGTGTATGTCTCCTCAATAGCCGCAATCGGTCGGAGCGAAAAACACAATCACGTTACCGAAAATCAAAAATGGTTTCGAAATAAACAGAACACTGCCTACGCAGTGTCCAAGCACAAAGCCGAAATGGAAGTATGGCGCGGCATAGCAGAAGGACTAAATGCCGTTATCATTAATCCTTCTGTTGTACTGGGAAGTGGTATATGGCAAACTGGCTCTACTCGTATGTTTTATGAGGTATGGAAGGGGCTCAAATTTTTTCCGCAAGGGGCAACTGGTTTTGTAGATGTACGGGATGTCGTGACATTAATGGTCAAGATGATGGAAAGTAATATCACAGGAGAACGATTTATTGCCAATGGGGCTAATTGGTCATACAAAAAGCTGTTTGCAGAAATGGCCCGTACGTTTCAAAAGCCTGCTCCCCATATAGCCTTTAGCCCGCGCATACGTTGGGTAGCTTGGCGGTTAGAGTGGTTGCGAAGTCGGCTTCTATCCACCCAGCCCATGTTGACTAAAGAAACCTCCGCCATATCCTTGAAAGCCTTTACTTATGGCAATGAAAAGTCAAAAACCACCTTTCAATTTCAGTATCGCCCCTTATCTCAAACCATCCAAGAAACAAGCGAACAGCTCATAACGTCAGCAAAAAACGATCTTAAGCCCATGTTTTTATCCTTCTAGCTTTTATTAAGGGCTATCAAAATTATTAGTTTTTACATTATTTTCATATCTTTGCCTATTGTTTTGTGGCAAAAAGATGTCCATATTCAAGTTTCACTCAAATAAGCGAACTTATGAAATTTAGTTTTACGTCGAATAGCGGCAAACTACCAAATACTATCATCATTCCTATCTGGAAAACCAATAGTGTAAAGCGTGTCTTACGCCAAATAAGCAAAATTTATCAAGCGCCTTCTTCGGTAGCCAATTCGAGTTGGTCCGCAGATGAAAAGGACATCTTAACTGTTTTTGCAGGCGAACGAACCTTGTACTTGGTGGGTATGGGGGTCGATCCTAGTCCTAGACTAGCGTCCAAATTTGCAAGAAACTGTGTTCATAAAAATAAGAAAAATTTTACGCCTAGTATAGGATTGGATTGGCAATTTGCGCAAGCGAAAAAACAAACAGTTCTTCTTGGCGCTGTTGTCAATGGCATAGTATTAGGACGCTATGATAACAACCTATACAAGACCAATAAAGAACCTAAAAAAGGATTTATGGCCGCTGGAGGGAAGGTCGTTATCCTTTCGGAAAAAGTAGATGCATCTACAAAAAAAATGGTTCGAGAAGGAAATATGCTTGCCGAAGCGCAATTAAGAATTTTTGACTTGGTGAACAAACCTGCCAATAAAAAAATACCTTCGACATTAACGGCTCTTGCCAAAAGAAATGGTAAAGCTTCTGGTTATAAGGTCAAGGTCTATAGTGGCAAAGAAGTGGTCAAAAAAGGATTGCATGCGTTGCATGCCGTTGGACAAGCTAGCCCCAACCCTTCTGCACTTATCATTATGGAATACAAGCCCAAGGGTAAGGCCAAAACAAAAATTGCGCTGGTCGGAAAGGGCGTAACTTTTGATACTGGCGGAGTCTCTTTGAAGCCTCCTTCCAATATGCATTTGATGAAAAGCGATATGGGTGGAGCGGCAGCCGTATTGGGAGCGATTGATATTATTGCCAAAATGAAATTGAATGTACATGTGATTGGGGTGGTAGCTTCCGCAGAAAATAATATAGGCAGCACAGCCATTAAGCCTGGAGATATTATTGATTCTTATAGTGGAAAAACCATTGAAGTTTTAAATACAGATGCCGAGGGTCGGTTAGTATTAGCAGATGGATTGGCGTATGTTAATAAGAATTACAAGCCAGATATTATAATTGATTTGGCGACTTTGACAGGTAGTGTTGTCCGAGCACTTGGCAAAACGACGGCAGGTCTATTCACTAAGAACAAAGCCCTGTCGGACAAATTATATCAAGCTGGCGAACAGACGGGTGAGCGCCTTTGGCCGATGCCGATGTGGGATGAATATCTCGACGAAATGAAATCTGACATCGCTGATATCAAGAATTTAGGGACCTCTTCAAATGCGGGGGCGATTACTGCTGCTAAGTTTTTAGAAGTGTTTACGAATGAGCATCCGAACTGGGCGCATCTTGATATCGCTGGAAAAACATTGACGGATAATGAGTTTGGAAACCAAGCCAATGCTACTGCTTTTGGGGTTCATTTACTGTATGAGTTTGTCAAAAGCCTATAGCAAGTGATGCTTTCGTTGTTATCTTCTTATTGCCCAAAACGACGCATAAAATAAACAAATGAAATATCCATTCTTCGCTTTTTTTCTAATTGTTAGTCTTTATTCTTTTGCGCAAGAACCGCCTAAAGATTGGTTTCATCTTGACCCAAAAGAAGATCCCTATATGGGGGTAAGTGCCTACAAAACTTACAAAGAATTAATTAAAGATAAAAAAGGTAAGACGGTCATCGTTGCGGTGTTGGACTCGGGTGTTGATCATGAGCATGAGGATCTAAAAGAGGTAATGTGGATAAACCCAGGGGAAATCCCCAATAACGGGATTGATGACGATGGAAATGGATATATTGATGATATTCACGGTTGGAATTTCATCGGTGGAAAAGAAGGAAATGTCAGTTCAGAACAATTAGAAATAACAAGATTGTACGCTGACTTACATAAAAAATATCAAGAAGCTAACGTGCACCAACTTTCGCGTAAGCAGAAAAAAGAATATGAACAATATCTGACTATTAAAAAAGAATATGAACAATCTTATTCCGATATAAAACAGCAATACGAAAAAATAGGTGGCTGGATATCGGAATTATCTGCCCTTCAAAAAGCATTTGGGAAAGATGATTTTACCTGGAATGATATTAGCAAAATAAAAGCCAAACATCCTAAGGCGAGTGAAGTCGTCAAAATGTTAAAGCGGGCTGGTGGTGCTCAAAAGCTCAAAAGTGGCTTAGATCGTTCTTTTGACTATTACGCTAAAAGTGTAAACTATTATTACAACCTAGATTTTGACGCAAGAAAAATCGTAGGTGACGATTATGCCAATAGCTATGAAAAAGGCTATGGTAATAATGATTCGAAAGGACCAGATGCTTCACATGGCACGCACGTCGCTGGTATTATTGCCGCTTCCCGAAATAATGGTATCGGAATTGATGGAATTGCCAACAATGTACAAATCATGTCCATTCGTGCAGTACCCGATGGAGATGAAAGAGATAAAGATGTAGCCAATGGGATTATTTATGCTGTGGATAATGGCGCTAAGATCATTAATATGAGTTTTGGAAAAGGGTTTTCTTGGGACAAAAAAGCAGTGGACAAAGCGATGAAATATGCTTCCAAACATGGGGTTCTTTTAGTTCATGCTGCTATGAATGACTCGAAGAACGTAGATGAAAAAATTGTTTTTCCGAACGATCGCTACGAGAAACGTGGTTTTTTAAATTTATTTGGACCTAAATATGTGAAGACGTGGCTAGATGTAGGTGCACTTTCGTGGAAAAAAGGAGAAGATGCCATTGCCACCTTTTCAAATTATGGTAAAAGGACGGTAGATGTTTTTGCACCAGGCGTGGCTATTTATTCGACGACTCCTGAAAATACTTATGCAAGCTATAATGGAACGAGTATGGCTACTCCCGTTACGGCAGGTGTAGCCGCCGTTTTGATGGGTTATTTCCCAAAGCTTTCTACCAAAAAGATAAAATCCATCATTATGGAATCCACTATTCCACTCACCATACAAGTCAAAAAGACGGATACACAAGCACTTGCCCCCATGAGTGAGCTTTGTGTTACGGGCGGCGTTGTGAATTTGTACCGTGCTTTTGTATTGGCTAAAGCCAAATAGGATCGTTCGCTAAATCAGAAAAGAAAGGTTTTTTGAATGAGCCCAATTAGGAAAGTGTAACTATCTGAATTAGTGGTACTTACAAGTAGTATCTAAAACTTTAACATATTTTTATAGAATTAATTTATTATAAATAGGTAAATTAACCTTATTTTACCCGCATGTAGCCGATAGGCTTTTTTAATAAAACCTAGATAATGAAAGTATTAAAGCTTATTTTTTCCATGGGAATGGTCGTATTGCTAGCCAGTTGCGCCAAGAACAAAGAGGAAATCCTCATCATTAACCCATATCACGATGCCTACGTGGAGTTTATTTTATGATAAAAACATCTCTAGGACAGAGTTTGGCTTTTATCTAGGAAATACTGGCTACAACTTCAGAAGTTTCAATGACAGCACGACTCGAGTTATTATTTCAGTCGGAAAATATATTGAAAAAAAGAAAAAAGGCATTCCCAAAATAAATTAACACGTGATAAGCGATGAACCAACCCACACTCATTTTTCTAATTGTATTGTACAGCACAACGTTGACTTTTGCTCAAGAATCCGTACTTAAAAATAGCTTTTCCCTAAGGGTGTCGGAACTTATTAATTTAGAATTAGGTGTCGATTATCAACGACTGATCAAGGAGGATAAGCTGTCCCTATATTATTCTGCTGGTATTAAGTTTCACCGCAATCTGCCAAAAACCATTGGCTCTAACCAAAAAGTCAGAAATTTTTATACAGCCAAAGTACGTGGTTCTTCTTTAAGCGCTATGCAAGGTCAAACAATCTTAACCCCTATTCTACAAAGTGCTGTAATAGAGTATTATCACAATACGACTTCTTATGCGATCTATAATGGCATACAACCAACCGTTTCTGTTCCGATAGGCATCGGGTTTCGAGTCACCTTGAATCCAAAATCCAAAATCAATTTCTTCTATGGCGTCAAGAGTTTCATTTATACCCATATTGGAAAGGTGCTAGATACGGAGACACGACTGCTTAGTGATGTTACTCCCCCAGGCGAGATTACACAAGGATATCGGGTCGGAAATTTTGAAGAAAGAATCAAAAGTAAATTCGGAGCAAAACCGACCTTTAGCATGGCAGTAGATTTTGGTTTCCGTTTTGCTGTTTCTAAAAATTATTTTTTTGAAATAAATCCTGAAGTAGGTTTTTATATAGGGACCATTGAACCCGTCATAAAATATCGTGGCATTAAACAATTCTCCGCCGCACGATTGGTTGTTTCAGTAGGGAAGTATTTATAATAATAGCAATACGGACCTCATCCTCTTTAAACCTTTGTTTTTTAGCTTAAAAAATTAAGCTACCGATACGCACCATATTGGAGCCTTCTGAGATGGCTAATGCGTAATCCCCTGACATACCCATTGAAAGAAATTGAAAAGACTCCTGATTGAAATGGTGACTATCCTTTAATGTATCAAAAAGGTTTTTCAGTGTCCGAAATTCAAGTTTTATCTGTTCTTCATCCGCCACAAAAGAAGCCATGCCCATCAGTCCACAAATTTGAACATTAGGCAGTGCCGCAATTTCTTTTAGCAGCGCCTCATTTGCTAGTTCTACCAGGTCGAAACCAAATTTTGCATCTTCTTGTGCGACTTTGGCTTGGAGCAGTACATCGATGATACGATTGCATCTCAGAGCTTCGTCGTTAATCTTCCGAAGTATTTTTAGCGAGTCCCCAGCATGAATAAGAGCAATAAAAGGAGCAATGACCTTCACTTTATTGGTTTGGAGGTGCCCAATCTGATGCCAAATGATATCTTTCGGGAGTGTCGCCTGTTTTTGCGCCAGCTCTTGGACCCTATTTTCGCCAAAAATCCGCTGTCCTAGTTCATATCGGCGCATGATATGCACATTAGACTGAGTTTTGGAAACCGCCACAAGTGTCACATCCAATTCCTCTAGACTAGCTTTGACTTGCGTAAAAATACTTATTGCAGGCATAAACTTGTTCTTTTTCGTTGAAAATCAAGGAGAAAGGTATGATAAAATAAAAAAATAACTATCTTTGCCTTTATCCTTTGCTTGAGCAAATTTACTAGCTATTTTTGCCGCAAGGCTAATAATGTGGAAAAATAAATCGTTATATGTTTGTTTTTCCTATTTGACTAAACAAAACGAACCTACAAATCATGAATTTTAATCCCTTGTTTTTACAGAAGGCAGCAGAAGGCAGCACCAATGTTTTGAGCATTATCACCAAAGGCGGACCTTTAAGTATTGGAATAGTCTTAGTTATATTGGCGATGTCCATCGTCGCTGCCTATATCTTCTTTGAGCGTTTTGCGACGATTAAACGAGCGACACAAGTGGATGAAAATTTTATGAATAACATCCGCATGAATGTACAATCTGGAAACATCCAAGCGGCTGTAGCCTTGTGCAAGACGCAGGATTCGCCAGTAGCCAGAATGGTTGAAAAAGGATTAATGCGAATTGGGAAACCCTTGCGTGATATTGATGCAGCCATCGAAAACATCGGCAATCTAGAGCTATTTAAGCTTGAAAAAAACCTTTCTACCTTAGCAAGTATCGCGGGTATTGCACCGATGGTTGGTTTTTTAGGAACGGTAACGGGGATGATCATGGCATTCTACACGATGGCAACGGCAGAAAATGTAGGACCAGGCGAATTAGCTGGAGGTATTTATCAAGCTTTGGTCACGACTGCATTTGGACTAGTTGTGGGTATTTTGTCATTAGCTGGTTATAACTTTTTAGTGGCGATGGTTGACAAGGCAGTATTTAAGATGGAGCGATCGACTACGGACTTCATGGATTTATTACAAGAGCCTTCATAAAATAGGATCATGTCTTTAAAGAAAAGAGCCAAAATATCACCTGAATTTAGCATGTCGTCTTTGACGGATATCATTTTTCTATTATTGATATTCTTCATGCTGACTTCGACTATGGTCAATTTGGATAATTATGATTTGCCCGAGTCCGACTCTAAGACAGTCGCTCCCGTCAATATTACGATTGGGATTCGAAAAGATAATACTTGGCAATTTAATGGAACAACGATTCTAAAAAATCAAATAAATAGCAAGGTCAAAAAAGCGTTGGCCATGCAAAAAAACAAGAAGAATGCGACGATTACTATCGTTGCCGAAAAAGGGGTTCCGTTCAAAAATGTAATGTCCGTCATGGAAGTTGCGAACAAATTGAAGATGCGGGCCATCATAGCCACTAAACCTATTACAAAATAAACCTAATGGCACTCAAGAAAAGAGCAAAGATTACTCCTCAATTTAGCATGTCTTCTTTAACAGATATCATCTTTTTGTTATTGATTTTCTTTATGTTGACTTCAAGCATTGTAACGCCCAATGCATTAAACTTGAAGTTGCCTGGAAAGAGCAAAACGACTGTAACTGCAGACACGAAACCTTCTGAAATCTCCATTGACAAGAGAGGCAAATATCGCTATGACGGGAGTCGGACGACTATCGGCAAGATAGGCCAAAAATTAAAATCACTTTCCCGCAAGGCAAAACCCTTGATTACAGTCTCACCAGATAAGAACTCTCCGGTAGAAAGTGTCGTGGCAGTGATGGATTTGGCGATGCGCTATCACATCGAAACGATAATGGCAATCGAAGAATAAGTGTTAATAGTCCTTTAAATTACGAGCCCCGTCCACCAAAACCAACCCAAAAGTAGTCTTACACGTAAATAACCTCAGTTTTTAATTAAAATCATCGAGCCATGGAACAACATGAAACGGATAAGCAAAGAAGTAAAATCAAGAGTGGAGTCATTCATTTGAGCATCATCGCTTTGATGTTATTTCCTTTCTTGAAATTCCCAACACCTCCTCCTGGACAACAGGGTGTGATGGTCAGTTTTGGAGAACCCGACATCGGGATGGGCAATGATCGCCCAGTGTCGCAAGATGAGGATCCGGAGATAAACACGCCCGAGCCTCCGACCCAATCTGAACCCGAAGAGGTAGAAGAAGTCGTGGAGGAAGTGGAAGAAGTCGTCGAACCCAAACCGGTAGAGAAGCCCAAAAAGGTAGAAAAACCAACAAAAAAGGTCATGACTTCTGCTGAAAAAGCTGCCATCGCTTTAAAGAAAAAGAAGAAGGCAGAAAAGCGCCAAAGAGATGCGGAAGCTAACGCCAAAGCAGAAGCCGCTAGAAAGAAAAAAGCTGCAGAGGACGCTAAAAAGAAGGCTGCCGCCGCTGCTAAAGCAAAGCGTGATGCGGAGTTACAAGCTGAGAAAGATAAGTTTGGAGGTGCCTTTAACAAAAACAAAGGCAAGGGGCAAGGCGATACTGGAAAACCTGGAAGTCAAGGAATGCCGAATGGAGATCCCAACGCGGGAAAGGTCGGATTCGGAGGTGGGCAAGTCGGTGGAGGGCTAGGTAATCGAGGGGTTAAAGGAAAACCAAAGCTTGTCAACAATACCAATAAGTCAGGCAAGGTCACCATCAAAGTATGTGTGAATAATTCAGGAAAAGTAATCTCTGCAACCTTCACCCAAAAAGGCTCCAATACGACTGATGCGGGATTGATTCGTTTGGCGAAAGCAAATGCTAAAGGTTTTAGATTTACGAAAGGCGGCCCGAGCAAGCAATGTGGGACGATTACGTATAAATTTAAGTTTGAAAATTAAGAAAGTCCTGGGTTGACACCCTTGGAGATTAGAAAAATTCCGATATTTGCCATATAGAGTCTAACCACTCTATATGGCTTTTTTTTGACCCACTATCAACCTCTGCTATGACTAAGAAAAAAAATATCCCGTCGCTATACTCTTCCGAGAAAATCGATTTCATGCAAGAGCCCATGTTCTTTGGGCAAGGCAAAAATCTCCAACGCTACGATATTCAAAAATATCCATTTTTTGAGAAGCTTTCGCAAAGAATGTTAAGTTATTTTTGGCGACCAGAAGAGGTTTCTTTGGTCAAAGACATCAATGATTTCAATAATCTGACGGATCAAGAAAAATTCATCTTTACCGAAAACCTTAAGTATCAAATTCTATTGGATAGTGTACAAGGTCGATCACCTTTCTTGACTTTTGGGCAAGTGGCAACGCTTCCAGAGGTAGAAGAAGCGATCATTATTTGGGATTTCTTTGAGACCATTCACTCTATCAGCTATTCCTACATCATTAAAAATGTGTATCCCAATCCCACTATAGTATTTAATGAAATCATGGAAAATACCATGATTGCTGAGCGTGCGGGTGCCGTAACAGAAAAGTACAACGAATTTTATCAGTATATGATCCAATACCATGCGCAGCAAATGGGCATGAAAGCCGAGACGGAAATCAGTCTCCGTGAGTTAAAGAAAAAACTATACCTCGCTTTGATTTCGGTCAACATCCTGGAAGGAGTTCGTTTCTATGTAAGTTTTGCTTGTGCTTTTGCTTTCGCTGAAAATAAGAAAATGGAAGGCAATGCGAAAATAATAAAATTTATCGCGCGGGACGAAAATGAACACTTGGCTATTACTTTAAAAATGATCCGCGCTTTACAGCGGAATGAAGATGAGGGTTTTATGGATATTATTCCAGAATTGGAAGAGGAAGTCTATGCCCTTTTTAAAGATGCTGCAGAACAAGAAATGCGCTGGGCTGAGCATCTCTTTGAGAATGGTTCTATCATTGGACTCAATGCTAAGTTATTGACCAAATACATGAAGTACTTGACCGACAAGCGGCTGAGAGGTATCGGATTGAAGCCTATTTACAACGAAAAAACGAATCCGCTTTCTTGGATGAATCATTGGTTGAAAAATGATGCCGTCGAAGTCTTGCCGCAGGAAACAGAAATTAGTTCGTATGTCGTGGGAGGTATTGATATGAAATCGGAAGAGTCGGATTTTGATTTTGATTAATCATTCGTGGGGCGTTGTGATACCATATCGTAGGGGCGTTGTGATACAACGCCTCTACGGATGAATCAACCCTTTTGGTAAATCTAGCTGAGCTGTTTTGGCCAATCGATCCATGTTAATAATATAATCGGATACCCACGGAATCATAAACTGTTTATTCCCTTTTTTGACCAACACAACAAGTTGTTTTCCAGCCTCATCAAAATCGATTATCTCACCGATTGGTTCTAAATGCTCGTCATTGAGTCGCATGCCAATGAGCCAGTTAAACTCAGATACTGGCTCGACTAGAAGTTCCTTGGGTATATCTTTCTCCCGTAAGAAAAGTTTTTTTTGCGCAAGCGGATATGCGTCATTGGGCGATTTAAAATCCTCAAATTGCACTAAAAGATGTGCTCCTTGCTCCTTGCAGGACTGAATAAAAAAAGGGATGATATCTCCTTTTTGCTCTACAAACAGGATATTTTTGGGCATTAGCTCCTCGAACCTATCCCATAATATGACTTTAAGAGCGCCCTTCAATCCATGCGGCTTACCTAATTTTCCAATCTGAATGTACTCCATTAATTATGGTCGATTAATACCTGCGTTAAAATAAGACCCTTCTCTGCTTTCTCTTCCCATGGTGTCGTACAAGTGATGCATTGGGTATCTAGTATTTTTTGGCTACGAGATACGAGTCCTATCCCTCTAGCATACTGGGACATAGATTTTCTCAATTCAATAGCGGTTTCAAAATTAGCTTCTTGTACGGTTACTACTTCATCATACGAAACTCCGCTCACTATTTCTGGTTGGATGGATTCAATCTGATAGTTCCATTCTTTAAAAAACTCCATGCTCTCCTCTCCTACTATTTGTATTGTTTTGCTATCAAAAAAAGCATTTCCATCCCAATTTTTGCTTAATTTTATAGGAAAGGAGAGTTTGATGAATTTTAAATTTTCTTCGGTTTGGATGAGTCGATTATGGTCTTTGACCACCCACCAAACGGTATTGGACCGCCAACTCATATTTTCGTCTTTCCTCCATGCTCGTACCACTCGGTAAAGGGTATCCTGATCCGTTATTAATAATTCTGCTATCGTTTCTCTTATTTGACTGGACAATGTATCCACTATACCAGCCTCACCAAAAAGGACTGAATCTACTTGATACATCCGAAATTTGCCTACTTCCAAAGGAAAAAAATCCTCTCCAAAATCCGTCTGATAGGAATCTATTTCTTTTTTAGCGCAAGCGAAAAACAAGAAAGGAATTAAAAATATTAAAAATTTATTCATTCCGAATTATTTAAAAGTTGGTCTATCCAAAGTTATTATTCCACCGCCAATCACATCATCACCGTCATAGAAAACAGCGGATTGACCTGGCGCCACGCCTTTGACATTTGCCAAGAACTCAACCTCCACTTGAGCGTTTTTATTACGCAAGATACTCAAAGTCCCTTTGTCATTAGAACGAATCATCGTGGTGGATTCTATTCCTTCTGGAATGTGATCGTATTTTTGCATATTCAAATCCTCAACCACCATTCCATTCCTGATTAAATCCTCCATATAGCCGACGATCACGGTATTGGTATCCGCATGAATATCCACTACGTATGCTGGCACCCCTAGAGCGATACCTAAACCTTTTCGCTGACCGATGGTATAAAATGGATAGCCTTTGTGCTGGCCGATCACTTTGCCCTTTGTATCGACAAAGTCACCTCCATTTACCCTTTCTTCTAGTCCAGGGATATTTCTTTTTAAAAATCCTCGGTAATCATTATCTGGAACAAAACAAATTTCAAAGCTTTCTGCCTTTTTAGAGAGCGCTGTATGCCCACGATCGAAGGCTATTTGGCGCACTTCAGGCTTCGTCAAATCACCGAGAGGGAAAATAGTTCTAGCCAATAATTCTTGCGTCAACCCCCAGAGCACATAAGATTGATCCTTGTGGCGGTCTTTTGGCCGACTGATATAATAACGTCCATCTTTCTGATTTATCTTGGCATAATGTCCTGTGGCGATAAACTCGCAATCCATCGCGTCCGCACGTTTTAATAAGGCTTCCCACTTGATGTGGGTATTGCACAGCACACAAGGATTGGGTGTCCTACCAGCTAGGTACTCACTTTTAAAATTGTCTATGACGTAACTTCCAAAGTCTTCTCGAATATCAATGACAAAGTGCGGAAAATCCATGTTGACCGCTAACCCCCGCGCATCGTTGATCGAATCCAAGCTACAACAGCCCGTCTCCTTAGAGACACCGCCTGCAGTAGCATAATCCCACGTTTTCATTGTGATACCTACAATATCATATCCTTGCTC
>CAYRVZ010000016.1:0-20926 GCA_964427815.1 uncultured Saprospiraceae bacterium
AGAATTAAATAAAAAATATTACCAATCCGAGATTTATCACTACAACCTACAAGAGTTCATAGCATCATTAAAGAAAAAAACTTCGGACTTAATAATAATACTATTAGGTGCATTCGAAAAATACCCAAATAACATTACAATCGACCAAGTGCATCAGTGGACAAAGATAGATCGTTGGTTTTTATTTGAGGTTAAAAAAATTGCTAATTTACTCTTATCACTTTCTACCCATTCCGAGAAAAGTATACCGGCCAATCTACTTTTAGAATTAAAAAAAAATGGTCTTTCAGATTCCATTATCGCTAGCCGACTCAATTGCACGGAGGACCAAATCCATACCAAAAGGCAATGCTTCAATATCGTACGCACATATCAATCTGTCGATAGTTGTGCTGCCGAATTTCCAGTAACCGCCCCCTATTATTACTCCTCTTTTGGACACGCTGGTGAAATAATTATTAACCCAAGGACAAAAGTTTTATTCCTTGGATCTGGACCCAATAGGATTGGTCAAGGCATCGAATTTGACTACTTATCTGTACATGGCATCAAAGCTGTCCAGCTTCTTGGACACGAAGCAATCCTAGTCAACAACAACCCAGAAACAGTTTCAACGGATTTTAAGGTAGCAGATAAATTATACTTCGAACCTATAGAATGGGAATATATTTTACCCATTTTACAAAAAGAAAAACCACTTGGCGTAATCGTTCAACTAGGCGGGCAAACGGCATTGAAGCTTGCACAAAAAATACACGAATCGGGTTTCAATATTTTGGGAAGTTCTACCGAAACTATTGACATAATGGAAGACAGAAATCGTTTTAGTTCTTTCTTACAAAAATTAAAAATACCATACCCAAAATATCAGAAAGGTGAGATTGGAACAAATTTTCCATTTCCCTTTATAATCCGCCCATCCTATGTTTTAGGAGGCTCAGGTATGTCCATTATACGAAATGAGACAGAATGGCAATCCTATAAGTCTCTGAACAATGGTCAATCCTTAGAGGGATATATCCTAGATGAATATATTGAACATGCCAAAGAAGTCGATGTAGATGCTATATGTGATGGGTATGAAGTTCAGATTATAGGACTGCTCGAACACATCGAAAGTGCTGGTATACACTCTGGGGATTCCCACATGACCATACCAAGTTTTAGTCTTTCTACCGAAACAATTGAAAGAATCAAAACATACACAAAAGCAATTGGATTAGAAGCTAAAATCATTGGTTTATTTAATATACAATTTATTATTACAAGAGATGAATTGGTACTGGTTATTGAAGTAAATCCAAGAGCCTCCCGTACCGTTCCCTTTATTTCCAAAGTACATCATATAGCGTACACCAAGAGATCTGTTGAAATCATGCTTAATAAAAAGAGCATAGCCGACTACAGCTGGACCGTAAATCAATGTAGGATTGCTCTAAAAATACCCATTTTCTCTGATAATAAATTTCAGTATAGTGATAGATCCTTAGGTCCAGAGATGCGTTCGACAGGAGAGGCAATTATTTTCATAGAGGATTTTAATGTTCCCTTCTTTCTATCTATTAAAAATAGACATCGATGAAAAAAGCTATTTTAGTATTAGAAGATGGGCGTATTTTTAGAGGCACAGCCTTTGGAGTAATCGGGTATCGAGTTGGTGAGATTTGTTTCACAACGGCAATGACTGGCTATCAAGAGATATTCACAGACCCTTCCTTCTTTGGACAAATTGTTGTTAGTACGACTTCTCACCTTGGCAATTATGGTATTCATCAGCAAGAGAATGAATCTAACAAACCCAAAATACGGGGTTTTATTTGTCAAAACATTTCATCAAATACCAGCCGATCAACTAGTCAATCGAACATTGAAGAATATTTCATCAAACATCAATTAATAGGTATTTACGATATTGATACTAGATCCCTAGTTCAACACATTCGCAAAAAAGGAAGTATGAAAGCCATCATACTAAGCGAGGAAGAACCACTAAACACTGTATTAAATAAACTCAAGCAATCACCTGATATTTGTCAACAATCCTTAGTCGCCCAAGTATCTACAGCAACTTTTCACGAAAGGGGTAATATAAAATCGACCAATCGAATTGCTATACTAGACTTAGGCATAAAATCTAGCATAATAAAAGAATTAGAAAAACGAAATTCATTAATAGGTTTATTTCCTCATGATTCCAAAGCAGAAAAAATACTGGATTGGAATCCTACAGGCATCATTTTATCCAATGGGCCTGGCGATCCCAATTTACTAACCACCATCATTTTAACTATAAAGGAATTAGTCGTATCGGGGATTCCAATTTTAGGTATATGTTTAGGGCACCAATTACTTTGTTTGGGGCAAGGACTTAGGGTCGAAAAAATGCACATTGGGCATCGCGGCATCAATCACCCCGTCAAAGATTTGAATTCTGGAAATTGCTACATCACCACCCAAAATCATGGATACGCTGTCAGTAATAAAAACCTACCCAACCACTCAACAATACGAGTAAGCCATATCCACCTCAATGATCAATCAATCGCAGGCATCGAATTCATCGACAAGCCAATCATTTCGGTACAGTTTCATCCAGAAGGAGGCCCTGGTCCAAAAGATGCTAGTTATTTATTTGATTTTTTGATTCAGTAGCCGCAACAATTAATTGACCAAAAGAAACCCCTTCATCATTTGGAGATAGATCTACATGAAAATATAATTCAAATTCATTTTCCATAAATATATACACCAGGTCAACCAGCCATGAATTTTGAAAAACACCCCCACTAAACGCTACTTTGTTCACTCCTATCTCTTTCGCTTTCAAGTAGATATAATGGGCTAAGGTAATGTGAAATTTAGCTGCCAAGAAATCACTTTCAAGTCCTTTTGCTTTATCCTCCATCAATTTAGTTAGAATGAATTTTGGAAAATTATTTGGAATGCTATCCTCAACTAGATAGGTGCAGCTAATTTCAACTTCATTTTTACGAAAGTACAAAGACGCCCTACTTTCTAGGTGCATCGGCGCTTCTCCCTCAAAGTTCTGTTTGTCAATATTTAATATTATACTCGTCGCTGCATCAAATAACCTCCCAGCACTTGAGCATTTTAAGTCTTCTTTTTTTGCTAAAAGTGTATTATAGATTCTCCACTCTTCAGCAGAAAATTTATCTTTCATATAATGATGGCATTCTGTGATACTAAGGGCAGAGATACGGGGTTCCATAACCATTTTGTCGCCTAAGATAAATTTAAAATAAGCCAAATGTGATTCTCTAGAAATCGCACCTTTATCGTAAATAAAAAACTCCCCTCCCCATATATTTCCATCCTCCCCCAGTCCTGTCCCATCCCAAATGACGCCCAAGACTTTTTTGTCTAATAAATCATTTTCGGCTAAAACAGACATAAAATGTGCTTGGTGATGTTGCACCTCTAATATTGGCACATCATGCTTTTGCGCAAGCGACTCCCCTAATTGTCTTGTAAAATAGCTGGGGTGTTTATCAACAACTATTAAATCTGGCTTTGCTCTAAGTATTTTTAATAGGTGCTCTAGCGTTGTAGTAAAATTATCTTGTGCTGCTACCCCTTCAGTATTTCCTAGATATTGACTTACAAAAACATTTTCAGCATGCAATAATGAAAAGGTACTTTTCAGCATTGCCCCTAAAGAGAGGATTGTTTTTTTTTGCAATTTATCTGAATTTTTATACAGATAAGATGGAGCTAGACCTCGTGATCTTCTAAAGATTATTTTTCGGTTTTCAATTTTAGTATACCCCACCACACTATCATCTTGAGCCAATACAATATCCCGATTATTTAATACAATCATATCGGCAATTGAAGATAACTGTTTGATAGCTTTCGCATTTTCAAAAACAATCGTGTCTCCACTAACATTTCCACTTGTAGCGACTATTGGTTTTCCAAACGCTTGCAGAAGTAACTCATACAAAGGAGTATAGGGTAGCATGACGCCTAACTTACTAAGCCCTCCGGTAATTTCATCATATGCAATATCCGAAATACTTTCCTGATTATCATACAAGTCCACGAGTACAATAGGGCTCCGTTCACTATGCATTTCCAATATAGCATAGGGATTAATTTCTAAATCAGCCACTAGGTCGTAAGCTAATGTTGGGAGCATAACCGCAAAAGGTTTTGTGGGGCGATGTTTTAGCTTTCGCAAACGTTTTATAGCTATTCGATTAGTCGCATCACAGGTCAACAACAAACCGCCGATTCCTTTAATAGCAACAATTTTTCCGAGTTTCCAGGCTTTTATAATTTTATTTACCTCGTCTCCTTTCGGCAAAAAACATCCATCTTGCCAAATGGATAATTCGATGGCACAATCAGGGCATGAATTTGTCTGTGAATAATATCTCCTATTTAGTGGATCATCATACTCCTCTTGGCAAGTTGGGCACATTTTAAACGGGCGCATTGTGGTGGTTGGTCGATCATAAGGCAGTGCTTGAATAATGGAATACCTTGGCCCACAATTCGTGCAGGTGATAAAAGGATATCGAAAACGTTTATTTTTAGCATTATACAATTCATTTTTACAATCTTCGCACATCCCATAATCTGGTGTTACCAATAGATTTGTAGAATTCCCCTCTTGACTATGTACGATATTGAACTGGTCATACTGTTCTATCGGAATTTCAATGATAGTCGCTTCCGTAATTACAGAAAACTTAGGTTTTTCTATCAAGACTCTATCAAAAAATAGATAAGCCTCTTCCTTAATTGCATTAATATGAATATGCACCCCAGTTGAGGTATTATTGACCCAGCCGACCAACTTAGACTCCAAAGCTAATTTATAAACAAAAGGTCTAAAACCAACACCTTGGACAATTCCTTTAATATGAATGTGGAAGGTTTGCATAGAATTTCTATAACTTGGTTTAGTAAAATGTGAGCCCAAAAATACAAAAAAACTATAAAAAATTATACTGTCACAAATATAATCCTCATTTTACAGCATAATTCATATACCTATGTTTCACTTCCCTCTTTTTGCTGGAATTCTAACCTCTACGCTTCACGTCATTACGGGTCCTGACCACTTGGCGGCGGTTTCTCCATTAGTTTTTGAAACTAAAAAAAAGGCTTGGAAAATAGGCTTACTTTGGGGCTTTGGACATATCTTAGGAATGCTTAGTATAGGTGTTTTAATTTTCTTCCTAAAAGAGTTCATTCCATTAGAGCTCATTTCAGCACAAAGCGAAAAAATAGTAGGGATTGTTTTAGTTGGATTAGGGATCTGGACAATCATAAAAATAAACAAAGAAGAAAAGCATAAATACCCACATACTCACGAGGTTAAAGATAAAACATTTATCCATATACATAATAAAAAGCAACACACGCACCAACATAAAAAAGTAAAAAACACTACCTATTCGACTGCCCTAGGCATTGGTTTTATTCATGGTCTTGCTGGGATTGCTCATTTTGTATTGTTACTCCCAGCACTTGGATTTAATTCTAACTGGGCGTCAATAGTATATATTCTTGGGTTTGGAATTGGGAGTATTTTTGCAATGGTGTCCTACGCTGTAATTCTAGGTCATATATCTAAGTTTCTCAATAATTCAACTGAAAACAAATCTATCTCTATTGGTATTCGATACGCGACTGGCCTTGTAGCTATTCTAATAGGCTTCTATTGGGTCTTATACTAAAGTATTACCAATTAGCAACCGTTAAAGATTCAATGTAGAAATTATGATTCGGTGATTCCCAGTGTCAGCAATAAAAAGTGAATTTTTATTTGTTATAATAGAAAAAGGCCAGTAGATTGCACTATCCGTACCATGCATATTTTCTTTAAATTCGCTGCTAGTATTAAAATTAGGTCTTCCAATTAATGCATCTGCCATGGCATTGTTATGCTTAGGTATTTCTTTAAAAAATAAAATACGACTGTTGCCCGTATCATTAACTAAAATGCCATTCTTGTAAAAACAAGCATCATAGGTCCAATTCAAAGTATTGCTTTCTGGTGCTAATCTAAATTGATTTTGCCCACATGCCTCTATATTCTCTTGACCTATAATGATATCCGCTGGCTTACTAAAAGCATCATTCTTGTCATTCCATACTAAGACTCTATAAAACTGAGTATCTGCAATTACTAAATTACCTTTCTGATTCACTTTGATTGAGTATGGCCAAATAGGATTTTTGCTTTCATAATCCCGTGAAGTAAAACTTTCTTTACCGATCACTTTGTCTGCCTTGACATAATTTTGCTCTGGTATCTTTTCATAAAAAAGCACTCTTCTGTTTCCTGTATCTGCAATCCATAAACTTTCTCCATCAGAGAATACTCCATATGGCCAATTTAATGTGTGCGCAGTAGGATCTGCTCCAATCCCACGAACATTAGGCTTGTTAGAGCTAAAATCAAGTTGTCCTACTACAACATCTGCCGGTTGAGCATTGTGGGTGGGCATTTTTAACCAAATTAATACTCGATGATTCCAAGCATCCGCAACAATCAATACTTTTCCGTCACTCCAGATTCCAGACGGATATTGTAATGAACTAGCCGTAGCCTGCCCACCAGAATTTCTAGCAAAGTCCCCAATATTCTCTTGTCCTAATATCACATCAGGAATTTGAAATTCATCTGTAGGAATATTATTCCAAACAAAGACTTTGTTCTGCCCAGTATCCGAAACGAATAATTTTTTGGCGGCAACAAATACACCTCTGGGGGCTAAAAAAGGCTTCCCTTCAGGCCCTCTAAAAATTCTCGAGTTTCTTACTTTATCTCCTAATGTATTATAGTTCATAATTTAACAAATTCTAGGTAACTGCTCTCCGGGGAGCATACTAACAACACGTTTTCCTCCAATAGCCGTTTCCATTATTACTTGCTTAGGATGTTCTGCCACCACTTTTCCAATAACACTTGCATGGGCTCCATTTTCATCCTCCTTTAAAATTCTAAGAAAATCATCTGCTACCGAAGCATCTACAAAACTTAAAAACAACCCTTCATTCGCAACATATAAAGGGTCTAACCCCAGTAATTCACAAGCGCCCTCAACTTGAGGAGCAATTGGTAAATTACTTTGTTTTAAATCAATACCTATTTCAGTGCTATGCGCAAGTTCTTTTAAGACCGTAGCAACACCTCCCCTAGTCGGATCAGTCAACAAATGTATATGCTCTCCAAACTCATCCAAAAGTTTACAAACAGTATGGTTTAAATTGGTGCTGTCACTTTCAATTTTGGAATCAAATTCCAACCCTTCTCTCACAGACATAATTGCCATACCATGAGCAGCAATATTTCCACTTACTATAATTTTATCCCCAACCTTAATATTCTTTGCGCTGATTTTTGCTTTAGGATGAATATGACCAATACCAGAAGTATTAATAAATATTTTATCTCCTTTTCCTTTTTCGACTACCTTAGTGTCACCTGTTACAACTTGCACCCCTGCCTTTTCACAACTAAATTTTATTGCTACAAGGATATCCCAAAATTCAGTCATGGTCAATCCTTCTTCAATAATAAAGCTTAAAGATAAATATTTTGGAATAGCCCCACACATGGCCAAGTCATTTACTGTCCCATTCACCGCTAGCTCTCCAATATTACCCCCTGGAAAAAAAATGGGAGATACTAAAAAGCTGTCTGTCGAAAAAGCCATTTGTCCATTCATTTCAATGAAGGCACCATCATGCCTATCGTCAAGGATTGGATTGCTAAGCAAGTCAAAAACTCCGCTATCAAGTAGTTTATTAGTTAAAACGCCACCACTACCGTGCCCCAAAGTTATCACATCAAAATCCAATTTAGGCATCGGACAAGAAAGATTCATTCTTACAAATTTTTTATCTGCCATTTAATTTTTTTTATACGAAATGGATTCCCATTTCCTTTTTCTGTAGATGGTTCTTCTACTACTATACAAATTTCCTATCCCCGAGTCACTAGGAATTTTATGCACAAAGTAATATCTTTTTTTCTTAAAGCCCATATTATCCTCATAAAAATTTAATTTCATTCTTTTTAGCTCATCTTCGCGATAATCAGCCAAAGGTTTATTCATACTATTTTTTCGCCTTTTGGCTTTCTTCGCGATTAACAGTTTGTCAAAATAGCTTAGGCCGATTATTCTTTTTGCTTGCTCCTTGACAAAAGAAACAAATTCAGCGTTCGTTTCACCTTTAAAATCATCAATTAGCCCAATATCCTTGGATGTCGCTACCCCCCAAGGCAAACACTCTTCTGTAAATTTTAAGGCCTTCTCCGTACCTATCCTCTTGGGTAGTAAATAGGTCCAATATTCAGAGCCATACAAGCCCATATTCTTCGTGTGCGGATTTAGGACTATTCCATTTCTTGCAAGGACTTTGTCCCCAGCTAAGGCTAAAGCCACTCCTCCTGCCCCGGCATTTCCCTGCAAAGCACTTATGACAAAGTGATCGGTAGATTCAATAATTTCTAATACTAAATCATCCATCGCATTGATGTTTGCCCAAGATTCGTCCTCAGGATGGTCACTTCCTTCTATTACATTTAAATGTATTCCATTTGACCATACATCCGTTCCTCCCATTAAAACTATTAATTTAGCCTGTTTTTTAGCTTCCGCAAATGCCTCTTTTAACGCCGAGCATTGTTCTGTATCCATCGCTCCATTATAAAAATCAAAATACAAAAAACCTACATCACCTTCATGTTCAAACCTAATTTCCTCCCAAGTTTTAGTTTTCCCTCTTTCAAAAGGGTTATTCTTTATTACGGTAATTCCTTTCAACTTGTCACCGAGGGATAATGTTGCTGGTAGCTTAATTGCCTCATTTGAATCTTCTTTTAGTTGCCTTATCCAAATGGCCTGAGTATTGGTGGCTATACATATCGCTTTAGATTTTATGGCTAAAATCTCACCAGGAACTCCTTTTAACTTTTCCTCTATACAAGCTCCATAACAATAATAATATGTATCAAATAATTCAATTTTCACACCTGGACTGCTATCAGCTGCATTAATCTTTCTTAGAATAGCCGCTGCTGTATCATTCCAATCAAATTGAAAATCCGTTTGTGTTGTTTTATTATTCCATTTTCCTCGAAAAGCTGGACTACTATAATCCAATTTTGTAGGGACAAAATCATCCTTCTTAAAGTCTACAAGTGCCTGAAGTATTCCTTTCGATGCAGCTTGAGTCACTTCATTCCGATAGAGCGCACCTTTAGAAACAGGTCTCATGTCAAACTCATTATACGCCCAAACATCTCCCGCATCCATTTTTTCCGCTGCTTGTAATATAGTAACCCCCCAAACCTTTTCTCCATTAAGTATAGCCCAATCTAAAGAAGAAGCTCCACGGTCTCCCAAAATACCCGGATGTATAATTAAGCAAATTTTCTTTTTCCATACTTCCGAAGGGATTTTTACCGTAAGGAATGGTGCCACAATAATATCTGGATCAAATGCTAAAACTGCCTCAATCTGTTCCCTTTCATTATTGGGGATTAAGACATTTACTTCATAATCTAATCGGTCTAGCTCAATCCATAACCTTTGAGCCATACCATTAAACGCGGAAGTAATAAAAAGTATTTTCATAAGTTTTTGCGGAAGTAAATATGCTCAAAAATAAATCAAATTTCGACCAAACCAGAATAGTGAAAATAAGCTGCACAAGCTCCTTCACTACTAACCATAGGAGCACCTAGGGGATTAGTTGGTTTGCATTTTTTTCCAAACTCGGGGCATTCAAATGGCTTTTTAATTCCTTTCATTATTTCACCTGCAATACAATCTTGATTTTCTTCTACCTCTTCAATTTGTACATCATACTTTAAAGTCGCATCAAATTCCTTGTACTTTTCTTTTACTTTATAACCACTCATCGGAATCACTTCCATACCTCGCCATAGTCTATCTGTAATTTCAAAGACTTCGAATATCACTTTCTGCGCTTCCAAATTTCCTTCTTCTCTCACAATTCTGGCATATTGATTTTCCACTTCAGCTTTATCTTTTTCTAATTGCCTAACGACCATCAAAATACCCTGTAACACATCTAACGGTTCAAACCCCGTAACAACTATGGGTACATTATATTTCTCCACAAGAGGATAGTATTCAAAATTGCCCATAATGGTACAGACATGGCCAGCTGCGAGAAAACCATGTATATAACTGTCAGGATCTTCCATTACGTTTTCTATTGCTGGAGGAACTAACACATGTGAGGCCAAAATAGAATAGTTTGTTAATTCTTTTCTGTAAGCATGGAGAACAGATAATGCATTGGCTGGAGCTGTGGTTTCAAATCCAACTGCAAAAAACACAACCTCTCTATCTGGATTCTGTTCAGCAATCGTAACAGCTTCTAAAGGAGAGTACAAAATTCTAATATCACCTCCTTCTGCTTTTGCTTCAAGCAAGCTTTTTTCCGACCCTGGCACTCGCAACATATCACCAAATGAACATAATATCACATTCTTTTCAAGGGCTAGATAAATGGCTTTATCAATTAAATGTAGTGGAGTAACACATACTGGGCATCCTGGGCCATGAATCATTTCGACATCTTTGGGAAGCATATCAATAATGCCATTCTTCACTAAAGTGTGGGTTTGCCCTCCACAAACTTCCATGATTGACCACTTTTGGGTGACTGTTCTTTCAATCTCCTTTAGATACTCTTTGGCTAACGCTGGATCTCTATATTCTGACAAAAATTTCATCTTTATTTTTTTTCTGGTGGAGTATCTTTCGGTAAATAATCTTCCGCATCTACCAAGTCCCCTAATTCGCCAACTTCTTTAATATATTTAAATGTTTTTTTCGCCTCTTCTTCATCAACTTTACTAATAGCGACTCCAACATGTACAAGTACATAATCCCCAATTTTCGCATCAGGTAACATCTCTAAACTGGCTTCTTTTCTAATTCCTCCAAAAAGGACTTTTGCCATACGAACTTTCCCATCGTGTTGAAGTTCAATACTTTCTATTTTTCCAGGTATTGCTAAACACATAACAGTTTTAATTTAGTCGAAAAAAATATTCCCCGTCGAGGAATTTACTCTTTTTGCTTTTCTTTTACTTTATCCAAAAGCCAAGCACACCATTCATCTACACCTTCGCCTTTTAAAGCAGATATTTGAATAATCTCCAGTTTATGGTTTACATCTCGAGCATCTTTGATAACCGCCTCAACAGAAAATGGTAAATAAGGCAACAAATCACTTTTTGATATCAACATCATATCACTTGTCAAAAACATCCTTGGATATTTTTTTGGTTTATCATCACCTTCAGTGGTCGCCATTAAAGTTACTCTAAAATCCTCTCCCAAGTCAAATGATGCTGGGCAAACCAAATTACCAACATTCTCAACAAATAACAAATCAATATTTTTCAGATCATACTGCGGCAAGACTTGGTGTACCATTTGAGCTTCTAAGTGACAGATACCACCGGTCACAATCTGCAAAGCTTGAATACCTGTTTCACGGATTCTAATCGCATCTCTTTCTGTCTCTAAATCCCCTACCATCACAGCCATAGTAAGCTTATCTTTCAGTTTTTCTGCCGTTTTTTGCATAAGGGTTGTTTTACCACTTCCTGCAGAAGAAGTAACATTTATTAACAGCGTTTTATTTTTTAACATCTCGCTCCTAATAATTTCTGCTACATAGTCATTTGCTTTAAGCAAATTTAAGTTCGTATTCTCACACTGAACTGTTCCCCGAGCTGATTTTTTTATATTCATTTTAGTATTTTTATTCATTTGCACATTTCATGCACAAGATTCTTAAGAACAGGAGTAAAATTAGTCGTCAAACTCAACTTTATGAATCAACATTTCCTCTCCTTGTATTAGGTTTTTAGAAGGCAGCTTACATACATCACAGTAAAACTTATAATCCACCACATCTGTCACAACATCACATTTTTCACATAATATTTTGACGCTTGTGGATTCGATATGTAATTTTACATCATGAAACCTTGTACCACAATAATTTTTTGCTGTAAAAGCATTATGCAATAATCTTGGTTCGATATTCGAGAGCGTTCCTACTTTTAAGTAAATAGCGGACAATTTATCCAATTTCACTTCCTCAAACTCTACTTCCAATGTTCTCATTATGCTACTTACAATTGATACTTCATGCATATTATTTAATTAGTTGTTTTAAGTTTTCTATTTCTGCCAAGTGCTTATTTGCTTTCTCCACTAAATCTAAGTCTTTTGACAATTTTTTCACCTCATTTGCTTTTCGCACCATCGTATCCATTGTATTTTTTTCGTCATCCATATTCTTATTATGTGCTAACCAATAAAACTCCAGTTGGTTTAACAATGTCAAAGCTCGTTCAAAAGGATATCGTTCAGCCGTTCGAACAGATAGTGCCTCATCAAACATACCAATTGCCTTAGTTATGTTATTATGCAATTTAGCATCTGGAAAGTTCATCATTGCAGAAGCATAATTATGAGACACCATCGCAAATTCATAAGGATGTTCTTCTTTGGTGTAATAATTTAAAGCTTCTTTAAAAGCCGAAGCACAAAATGCTGTCCAAATTGCTTTTTCTTCCGAAGAAACTGGCACCTCAGAATACAACAAACCTAAATTATGCTGTATCTCTGCAAATTTTTGAGGATGAGTATCCCGTTTAAAAACCTTTAAACAATCCTGAAATGCATTTATAGACGGCTTATAAAACCCTGGCGTTCCATTTTTCGACCACGTATAAAGCAATATTGCCTTTTGCAAAACGGCTTCACCAAGAAACTCTGGCACATTGGCCTCCCTAAAATATACAATGGCTTTTTCAATAAGTTCTTTAGAGAAGGTCATATTATTTTGGTAGCTCGCAATTTCTGATGCACTAATCAGTTGCAATCCAGCATTAACTATAAGGTTATTAGCTTCATAGAAATGAATAGTTCCTAATAATAGACCAAGTATTTCGGTTAAAACTTCCTTTTTGTATGGCATTCTAACTTGTGCTATCATCGTCCTCGAAAGCGTTACTTGCAAAGCGTTCTTTGCAGCATCCGAAGATTTTAGCAGTAAAGTTGGGCGTATCAACTTTTCAGCATCAACAGCTAAGCCCATATCCAATAGAAAATTAACATAATGCTTTATAGTATAGCATGAGAACTCATCGTTTTTGGCTTCACGAATTGCATTTTCATAACTATCCTGAATCTTCTTTTTGCCAATCGCTACCTCAAACTTACCGAAGTTATAAGCAATCGCGGCATTATGCAATGATTTTCGTTCGACTACTTCAATATCCTTAATATCGGTGACATACCCAAATTGAATTTGGGTGGCAATCAAAAAGTGTTTATGGAGCTCATCTTCATCCGTTAAATATTCAAAAGCACGTTGATTGTTTCCCAATAAATAAAACACAAATGCTAAAAGATGGTTTGAAGAAAAGTCTACCTCAGGAAGAATAAATGGTATTCTGTTATCATGCCAATCTAATTTGGCGAAAATTCTAGTTCCCTCAATAACTATGCATTGATTTCCTGTTTTTGTATTAATATCTGATGACACTTCAACAAGTTCAGATAATCTATCTATGGAATTTATACAATCAAGAACGTTTTTTTTCTGCTCAGTTGTTGTTGATATTAAAATCATCATTATTAACTTTATGTGAACTTTTAGTTTCTTTTGCTGCTGTTTTTTGCATAAAATTTGCATAAATCTCAGCTTGTTTTTTAGATTGGTAATCTCCCATTGTTTGGACAAGAATGTTAACGGGGTTATTAATGTCCACAAAAATAAGCGAAACAATCCATCTTCCATTTTTTTCCACAATTCTGCTTTTAACCTCAGCGGTTAAAAGCCAAGCACTGTCTTTTTTGCCATCCTTACCCATTAGATAAAAACAGATATAAGATTCAAATCCTTCTCTAACTCAAATATTAAATTTCGATCCTCCATATTGAGATCATTATCAATCAATATTTCTCTTATTGCAAGTGTTCTGTCACCTTTTAAGTTCCTAGATTTTAGGAGAAACTGGGTTGGGCTATATAGATTAGCAAACCAACGACTATTCACTGGGGTTATAAGCATTTTTCGAGTTTCTGGTAAATAAATAACATATGCATAATGAATCGTCCCAAAATAATCTTCTACTAACTCATTCGGTAAATAAACATGTGAAGATCTCAAAAGTATTTCATAACTCATGCTCATGCTATTGTTAGGGCTTCATTAACGTCCTCTAGTACTAAATTTACCACTTTATCACCAGCTTCTTGTACCTGACTACTAAGTTCAACCTCCAATTTGGTATTTTCTATAGCAATCAGATAAACCTGAATATCTTCTGGATATTCGTCTTTCAGTATTTTTTTAGCGTAAGATAATGCTTGATCCCATTTCATTCCATGTAAAAAGACCATAGGATCCTCTATTGGTGCTCTCATTACTGCTTCAGCAGGTACTTTATATAATGTACCTACGGGTTCATTAGTGTTTATAACCCCATCAATTAGAATTATTTTCTGATGCCCCTTTAATCCAAAAAGCACTTCAAAAGCGGAGGTGCCCATATCAAAAATACTAACGTTTTCAACGTCCTTTATTTTTTCTTTTAATTGTTCTACCACATAAATACCGATAGCATCATCACTTCTAACTGGGTTTCCAAAACCCATAATGGCTATTTTCATTTCTCCCATATCATTGTTGTTATCAGAAAAGACTTTCCTAAGCCTAAGGCCCAAGAAAGTCTTTCTATTAAATATAAATCCCTCCCTATAGTTTAAATCGGGACAGTTCTACTCCACTTTTCTCATCATGTGCATGAACCGTACATACTAAGCAAGAATCAAAGGATCTTGCAACAATACCTACTTCAACGGGATCCAAAGGATCGTCAACATCGATATCGATTAACGCCGCTTCAATAGGCCCAGGATTACCATCTCTATCATTTGGTCCTACATTCCAAGTTGATGGAGCCATTACTTGATAGTTTTTAATTACACCATCCTCTATTTCTATCCAATGTGCCAATGCCCCACGTGCAGCCTCAGTAGCACCAAAACCTTTACCACTCGCTTTCTCTACTGGTTTGATATAGAATTCACCATCCAAATCAATTTGAGTTAACCACTCCGTTATCTTATTAAAAATCCTTGGTGTCTCATGAACACGAGCTAATGAACGGACAAATACACTTGGTCCTTTTTTATCCATAATATCCAAGAATAAACCATCTTTAATTTGATGCGATAAATTAGCTGGATTACCATACATAATACATCGGGCCAATGGCCCTGCTTCAACAACGTGTCCATCATATAGAGGAGTTTTAGACCAGGAGTATTTCCCATCAAAATCTGATTCGTGTAATGTTTGTGATTTTACAGGCGTTGGAATCGGTTCATCCCAAGGATGTAATCTATCCTCTTGGTTTGTGTACCAAGAGTGTGTAATATCTTCTGTTACTTTCAAGTGATCAAAAGCATGGAAACTCTTTCCATCCCAAAATCCACTAGGAGAAATCAGTGCGTCATTTCTACCATCAATAGTAGGCTTTTGATAATGGTCTTTATGAAGATAAGTACCAAAAGCAAGGAATTTTCCAACTCCCTTACCAAAATCATCTAATCCAAATTGAATTCCAGCTCGAATATATAAGCCTAAATCACTATTTTTTTGGGATTCATTTTCATCCACCCAAGCAAGCATATCATCCCAGGTTTTTATCTCTAGGTAACGTTCAATAGAACAACCTAACCAAATTGACTCTAGCCAATCATTTTTAAATTGCACCATGATAGCATGGGCTCTTGTAATATCTTTTAATGTCGGTGCACACATTACACCACCTGGTACCATATAACTTGAGTGTGGCCATTGCCCACCAAATAAGGCATAAATTTGAACAGGTAGTCCACTTGCGGTCAAACCTTTTTGAAAAGTGGTGCCTACATAAGAAGACCACCTTTTCACTACTTCATTGTAAAGCGGCTTATCAGCAAATTTTTTGTTTGCTAAATCTGTTGCAAAAATTGCATAAAACCACCTTGGAATAGACTGCAGGGTTTCAGTTGCTTGACCAATTGCTCTAAGCAAAAGAGCATTTGGTGGTAATGTTGTTCCCCATGCGGTGTCTAACGCAGAGGAAGCACAATATAGATGCGACCCACCGCATATTCCACATATTCTAGGCGTAACGATTATTCCTGCTTGAGGATCTTTACCAGCCATAATTTGCTCAAACCCTCTAAACATTGCTGATTGAGTGTGTGCACGTGTTACTTTACCATCGTCGATGTAAACTTTTACATCAAGGTCTCCTTCGACTCTACCGACAGGAGATATATTTAATTCTGTTGTTGTGCCCATTTTTATTTATTTTTTTTTTGCTTTTATTTTGATGTCTCAATAATTCTTTTATTGGTAGGCATTATTTTTTGGAAACCTGACTGCACATAGTAAGCCAACTTTGATGTTCCTGTTGGTACTTCTTTCGGGAAAACTCCCATATATTTCATGGTCTTAAGGATACTCCCTTTCATTAAATCGTTATGCGGAAAACCCGGCTCCGTACATCCCAAACAAGGATGATTAGAACGTGTTTTACTCGATTGTCTATTCCATAGAATGTTGTTACAACTTGCTCTAGTCATTGGTCCTCTACATCCTACTTCGTAAAAGAGACAACCGCCTCTTCGTCCAAATCCTCCATCAACCTTTTGTGCGAAATTAGTAACATTGGTACATCCGTCTTGAACAAAATCCGTAAAAAACGTTTTCGGACGGTGATATTCATCAATAAGAACATCTCCAATCCTACCAATAGAAATAGCGACTAATATTTGGGTAATCCAGTCTGGATGAGCTGGACAACCTGGTATATTAATTACAGGTAATCCTCCTTTCGAGACATAGTTCGTTCCTAAAAACCCACCCTTGTTCTTTTTTAGGAATTGCATTCCTGTTGATTCAGTTGGATTTGGTGCTACTGCATTGATACCTCCCCATGTAGCACAATCTCCAACTGCAACTACATAACCAGCAACCTCAGAAAGATCTTTAATCCAGTCCATCATAGGTCGATCCGCAAAATAATTCATTGTTCCTGAGCCATTTGGGCCTAAAATAATTGAACCTTCAAATACTAGGATATCCATTTGCACTTTTCCTGCGATTATATCACGTATAAGATCTTGAACTTGATCACCTATTTGCAAACCAGTTGTTGGATGCCATAATATGTTTAAGCCAAAATCAGTAATAAGTTCAACTACTGTGGGTTCTTCTGCATTCAAGAAGGACATTGTGTTTCCACTACAGGCTCCACCTTGCAGCCATAATAAGTTAGCCATAATTTCAATTTTTCGTTAACAAAGGTTAATTGGTCGCAATATATGACTATATATCATCTTTTTCATACTCTTTTTGGGTTTATTATATTGTTTATAAACAATCTAAATAAGCAGAAGCCTCATGCGTTAAACTTGCTATGGCAAAAAACCGAGAAGCACACCCCTGCGCTCCCCGGCTGTCTGCAAGCAGACCACATTCCAATAGTAAATCAATCACATCAACACCTAAAGAGGGAATGAGTGCCGCTGCTAATGATTTTATCTTAATACACCAACTGGCATATTTACATCATAATTCCCTTTTAATACTGGTGTTTGTATGCCAGCAGTATAATTATGGACTCGCTTTGACATGAAGCGATATAATTCATCAATACCTACTACTTTATCTTGGTTAAAATCTGCTTCTCCTTTCAAGCCTCTAACCAAAAAGTGCGTATAAACTCCTTGGCGCAAACCTTGGTCTTCTAGTGAAACTTCATCTGCTTGTGAAGAAAGCAGGATAGCCGTTCCGCCCTTACTCCTATCAAACGCTTCGTAAAAGCGTTTTTTGACCTTGTTGTCTTCAACAAGAGAAGGGACGGCTTTGGCGGCTAATAATGTGCCTGAATAACAGGCGTCTGCCAAGCAAATTTTATGTTTGGCTTGGCTGGCGTTTAGGATGGCCATTACTTCTTCATGCTTTAATTTGTTCTGAAAGCCATTATAATTGACTGGCAGAAATGAACCTCGGATGCCATGCCCTGAATAATACATCATCACAATATCATTTTGGTCTGCTTTCCCAAACATTTCATTCATCGCTTCCAGTATATTCTTTCGAGTCGCATCTTCATCTACCAATACTTTTACCTGCTCCGAAGGAACACTCCCTCCCTCAGGGCTTTTCAGAAACCCATAAAAACGGTACGCATCATCATCTGTATATTTTAGCTTTTGCAAATGCTCGTATTCGCTCACCCCAATCACCACAGCCCATAGCTTGACTGCTGGGTCATAATCTATTTTTGAACCATCTGGAATTTGAATCGGTGTAATCTCCTCTTGGGTTTTAACTAACCGACCACTCGACCACAATCCATTTGCCACTCGACCATTATTAAAATAATAAGTCCCTTCTCCATCTGGTCCAGAAATCCCCCAGACGCCTTCATACTTATCTCCATTTGCATAATAACAAATGCCTTCGCCTCTTGGAATGCCCCCCTCAAACGCTCCAATATAAACCGTCCCATCCGTGTAATTATATCTGCCACGACCACTATTACAGTGATTCGTATTACAATTTCTTAAAACCGTTGTATTATTTAAATTTGTGGCAGGATTTGAGTTTGTATTGACAATTACCTGAGGCTGCTCCTCGCCCAAATATTTATCTCCGCCCCAAAAGCCAACGATGACTTCTCCGTTCGTCAAGTAAAAAGTGCCATCTCCTTCCCGCTTATTAGCCTTCCAATGCCCAACATATTTTTCTCCGGTGGCGTACTTCATTGTACCTTCACCATCAAAGCGACCGTGCTTAAACCCACCCTCATATTTATCGCCTGATTTAAAGGTCATCACCCCTTGTCCATTTGGTCTATCTGACTTCCAACTTCCTTGATAGAGGTCACCATTGGCATACTCCATCGTGCCAAACCCATAAAATTTACTCTTATTAAAATTACCTTTATATACATCTCCTTTCGGAAAAGTCAACACACCCTTTCCCTTTCGATAATGATCTTTCCATTCACCTTCATAGATTCTGCCATCACTAAATACTAGACGACCATATCCATTAATCTTCCCTTTTTGGAAGTGTCCAGAAAATTTAGCACCGCTTGGATACAAGTAAGTCCCTATTCCAGTATAGCAATTGCCAGAAAGACATTGTGCATTGGCATCTATGGAAAAGAAGGATAAGAGGATAAGAAAAGCAGCAAAGGATTTCATTGTCATTTAGTTTTACTAATTAAAAAATAAATGACACAAGAAGCTGTTCAAGAATACTTTTGGGGTAAAAAGATTCACATCGACAAATTATTTGGGGTAACCTTCATATAGGTGTTCGTTTCCGAAAATAGGCAACCTGTGTCAAATGTAAATATTCCTTATAAGAGTCGTACTTTAGTTGTGAGCCATAATAACTGTTTTCTGTTTTTAATTATTGTTAGCAGAACAAATAAGAATTGTTTACTATATGTTAAAGCATACTCCACTATGGACGAATATCCCCATTTAGTCACCCTTAATCTGTCGATTATACTGCCCTACTTCAATTCGAAGTCAGAACTTCTCAAGTTTTTTTATAGATTTGTTGTATCTTCAAGACTGGCTAGTACTTCTCGAATCTTCCATTCCTATATACGTGCGCCCAGGTACTTTTTAGCCACATAGAAAGTACCAAATGGCAGCACAGAAGCCACTAATACCACAATCAAGGTCTTCGTATCCCACTTCATCTGATCTTTAATCAGAAAGGCTAAAAAGATATAAGCCACAAATAATAATCCATGGGGCATACCCATTGCTTTAACCATAGATGGATTGTCTGCCATATATTTCATCGGCACCCCCACAAATAAAAGTAACAAGTAAGAAACGCCCTCTAAAAAGGCGACGATTTTGAATATTTTTAGCATCAGATTGTTTTTTGAAGGACGAAGGTAGTGTTTTTTTTGCTTACGCAAACATGTATTTCATACTCCTCTTGTTTTCTGTTACTACCGAATCGGTTAAAATCTCTTAACAACCTCAACAAATCCTTCAAATATTTGATTTTTTGGATAAAAAAGACTTACCTTTGCCCTCGCTTAACAGCTAAATGGCGTGGTAGCTCAGCTGGTTAGAGCGCAGGATTCATAATCCTGAGGTCGAGTGTTCAAGTCACTCTCACGCTACAAAGCCCACAATCTCCTGATTGTGGGCTTTTATATTTTAGCTTGATTTAGCTCAAACAAAAGCCCGACACTAAAAGTATCGGGCTTTAATTTATTCGTAAGAAATCTTAGAAGTTTCCTTCTTTGTTAAACTTCTTCACTAGTAAATAGTAAAACATAGCTCTGAACTTGTTTCTGTTTGAGCTGCCCATTTCTGTGCAAACTTCCTTTAAAGCTGCATCTGTAGCCGCATCATCAGCTAAACCAAGCTTCTTGATAGCAAAGTTGGTCTTAACTCTTGCCATTTCTACAGGATCTGAACAAGATACTCTAGAAGCATCTAATCCATAGATAGAGGGCCCAAGACCCTTAGTTATACTTCTCAATAAGTCTTCATCAACAGACATTTTAAGGTTGTCCTTAAATTCTGCTAGGTAAATGTCAATTTGTTCATCGAACTTGCTCATAGTGCAATTATTAGTTTTTTAAAAGAAAATATCAGTGGCAAATATAGTACAATACTTTAACATGTCTAAAAATAAGCCCGTTTTTTTTTGCGTAAGCAGAACTGCCATAATGCGAAAAAAGCCACATCCCAAGGATGCAGCTTTTTTTTAGGTTAAATTAAACAGCAGCTTATTTCAATACGGTAATATTACCCTTCTTGAAATATTTTTCTCC
>CAYRVZ010000017.1:0-20659 GCA_964427815.1 uncultured Saprospiraceae bacterium
CTTTATTGGTCATTAGGGTCAAAAATTTGGATCAAAGGTAATCATTTTTCCCGCTTTTCCTACGAGTACCCCAATTTCCGCGCAGATGTCAATATCATGAAATTCAACATCGGGAAGACCTTTGCCAATGACCCAGTTTTTACCACCATCTTTAGTCTTCCAAAGAAGCCCATTTTCTCCTGCAATGAATCCTAATTTTTCATCCACAAAATGGACAGCTCTGAAGCCACGTTTAGAAGAATAGGTGTTTTTTTGAATGAGGTGTTTCCATGTCTTTCCTCCGTCCGTAGATTTTAAAATAGATCCTGCATTTCCAATAATATAGCCAGTAGTGGATGTAGGAAAATCGACATCAACATAGAAATCTCCGATGTAAGGGAGTCTTGTCCAGTCTCCTCCTGGTTGCAACTGATATATCGCTCCATAGCCCACAGCGATGGCGTGAGTATCATTAATTACGGCAATTGCGCGAAGAGATTCCTCGACGGTGTCGATGCGCATCGTATGGTGTTTTTTTCCGAGGCTAATTAAAAAACCATTGTGATACGACACCCCTGCTACTGCAACGCCAAAGGAGTCATTTAATATGTCGATGTCTCGAAGTACATGTAGATTGTCAAAAAGGTGGTTCGATTGCCAGTCGGCTAGAGAATCTGCGGACTTGGTTAGGAAGTAGCCAGTATAACCCACAGCATAAAGGTTGTTTTTTTTATCCAGACAAATAGCATTTAATCTTTTCGGCGCCAGCGAGTCAGCATGTGATGCGAGTTGCTGATTGACTTGAAAGTAAATGCCTTTAGACCAAGTTTCTCCGCCTACTATGTGCCATTTATCGCAAGATTCCATTTTTACGGAAGTGAGATCAACATCTGTTTGGAGATCAAAAAAAGCCCATGAGATAGTTACTTCAGGAGTCTTGCGGCAAGCAAGGAAACTCAAAAGGAACAACCCCAGGGCTATGGAAAAAAATACTGAATCTTTAACTCCACTCATTTTTACTATTCTTATAGAATAATAAGGAATGGAGTAACGGATTGTTTATTTATGTGCGACGCGCTTAGGTGCCGTTGGAAAAAAAGCGTGACCGTAATGCACATAATCGTCATCAGCCAAAAGAGGAAATTTGTATTGTTTCCCAAAAGACTTTATAAAAGCGGTTAGTTCATCAAGTGGAACGACTTTGGATTCTGGTTTTGTATAAAAAGCAATATGCTTGATAGACCCATCTGTATTCCAAAATACATTCAACCAAATTTGGATACCATCAAGATTGTAATTGACTTCTTTGGCGTAAGCTTCCATTTCTGTCAACATACTCATCCACTTTGTATAGGCTTTTTGCATATCTCCATCACACTCATCTAAAAGCATGTTGGCATAATTCTGAGTCATGGCATCATACGTTTCAGCATGTTCGCCTAAGATAAATGCAAAAGGCAAGTCATCAGAAGTATTAGTAGGAGCTTGCGCAAAAGTAAAAGTGGCTACAAAAAGTAAAGCCAAAAGAGAAAAAATAGATTTCATAATCTAAAAATTTGATTGTTTAATGAAAAGCTAAACCAAGTGGAAGAGCATTTTGCATTGGGGAATACATCAACAAAGTAAACAAATTGAATGCCAAAAAGCAAATTTAAAGCCTACGTGCTGTGTTAAACATCTTTTTTGTCTAAAAATTGTGTCGATCATAGGGTATTTTAATACCTTTGCCTGTAAGAGAAAACACCTAAAGCTTCATGATTGAAGTGTCAACTGAAACAAACGTACGATGGTCATAGACATAATATTTTTTATTTCCGCCGCCTATGGCTTTTACGTAGGTTTTAATAAAGGGATCATAAAAACAGTTTTTTCTACGCTATCAATAGTCCTTGGTTTGATGGCAGCCATGAAGTTTTCCCCTTACATGACTAAATTTTTAGAAGATACCTTCTCCGAATCTCCATTAATGTTTGTTGCGGGTTTTGTAGTTACCTTTGTTGGAGTGATGTTATTGGTGCGCCTATTGGCCAAAACACTAGAAGGTGTCTTTAAAACCATAAAAATCAATGCCATCAATAAAGTATTGGGGGGCGTGTTGATGTCAGGTTTTTTTATATTACTCTTCAGCATACTGGTTTGGTTTGGCAACGAGTCCCGAGTTATTAATACGGATACAAAAGAAAGCTCCTTTTCCTACGTTTATTTAGAGAAGATTCCAAAGGAAGCTAGGGGCGTATTTATGACCTTGAAGCCTGTATTTAAAGACTTTTGGGATTACACGCTAGATTATATGGACAAACTGAAGCGAGCGGGTTTAGAAGAAGAAGAGCAAATTAAGATTCTGGATCCAGAATAAAATGCCATTTGAAACTAAAGTCAACTTTTATCGTAAGATATTGATAGATAGTTGGTTAATATATTTAATGGATTTTGGCATACAAGTTTAAGAGGCATAAAAATTTATTTGTAAATTTTATGCCTCTTGTTTCTTAATTAATAGGTTGCTTTTTAAGTGAGAAGTTCTTACCTTTGCTCTGTCCATCCCAAGGACTGATTGTTAGTGTATCCCAATACACCCGATTGTGAATGTAACTTATGTTTTTAATCTCTCTAAAATAATCTTCCATGGACAGAAAATTTACGAAAATTCTTGTTTTCCTTTCTGCTATCTTTATGACCACAGCTGTATTTGCTTTTCAAGTACAGATTAATGCTACTGACATTACTTGTCACGGAGCTAATGATGGTACAGCTTCAGCTTATATAGTTGATGGAGATGGCGGTAACTACACTTTTGCGTGGAGTACTGGTTCAACTAGCCAATCTATTAATGCGCTTTCCGCCGGTAATTATCATGTTACAGCGACAGACCAAAGTGGCATACAAGCTACACGCACAGTGTATATTACAGATCCAGCGGCCATCAGTTTATCGATGAACGCTTCTTATGAAACATGTGACATCAGTCATGATGGTACTGCAGCAGTGAGTGCTACAGGTGGTACACAGCCATATTCCGTGAAATGGAGTGACCCGGCTGGTCAGACCTTTTGGGTTGCCTATAATCTTTCCGCTGGGGATTACTCAGTTACCATAACGGATGCGAATGGCTGTCAAGCTGTTGGAACAGTTACGGTTGAACCGTCACCAGAAGGTATCTGGTTAGGAACTTCTACGACAGATGCTTCTTGTATGAATGATTGTAACGGAACAGCTACTGTTATGCCAATGACAGGTAAGGCACCTTATACTTATCACTGGTCTAATGGACAGACAACGGACAAGGCTACTGGACTTTGTGCAGGTGATTATTCTGTTACCGTGTCTGATGCGAATGGTTGTCAATCGGTAGATAATGCCACTATTGTTAGTGGGCCTGCTATCGTTGCTACGGTTTCTTCTAGTCCGTCTGGATGTGGTGGTTCTAATTCTGGATCGGCTTCTGTTTCGGCAAGCGGCGGAGATGGAAACTTTTCCTACAGTTGGTCGAATGGAGGTAGTTCAAGTACTATCATGGATTTAGCTGCTGGAACCTACACTGTTACTGTAACGGACGGTAACGGTTGTACAGTTGTTAAATCGGTTGAGGTAGAATCTTCTGCAGCTTCAAATATCGGATATACACTTAGCTCTAATGATGTCACTTGTTTTGGCAATTGTGATGGTTCAGCTGAAGCTAATATCACTTCAGGTACCGCTCCTTTTTCTTATAATTGGAGTACAGGAAGCACAAGCAGTGCCATTTCTGGATTGTGTGCAGGCACTTATACGGTAACTGTATCAGATGCAGATGGATGCCCTGTCGTGAAAATGATAAATGTAGGTAGCCCAACCGAAATTAGTTTAGCAGCTTCTGCGACTAATGCAAATTGTGGTGCAAATGATGGAACAGCCTCTGCTAGTGCTACTGCTGGTAATGGTGGATTCTCTTACACTTGGTCTAATGGAGCAATGGGTGATAATATTAACGGATTAACGGCAGGGACTTATATGGTTACTGCTACAGATATTAATGGTTGTACGGCGGTAACTACGGTTACAGTAGCTACGACGGGTTCGTCAATGACTGCAACGACGACTTCTTCGCCGACTTCTTGTTCTGACAGTAATGATGGTGCGGCTTCTGTTCAGGTTTCTGGAGGGACTTCTCCTTATAATTATGAGTGGAGTAATGGCGCTACTGGTGCCAATGCCAATGGTTTGAGTGGGGGAACACATACTGTTACGATAACAGATGGTAGTGGCTGCACCCTGGTGGAGTCAGTGTCCGTTTCAACTCCTTCTGAAATTAGTATTTTTATCTCCTCTAATCCAGCCACTTGTGGTTCTTCTAATGGAAGTGCAACCGTAAATGTCACTGGAGGGGCAGGTGCATATACTTATTTATGGTCCAATAACGCTACTACTTCTTCTATCACGGATGTGCCCGCTGGTAATTATACTTTAGCTGTAGCAGACGGTAATTTGTGTCTAGCGAATGCGGTGGTCATTATCGGTCAATCAGGTTCTAATGTAGAAGCTTCTGCAACGGGGACGGATGTAAGTTGTAATGGAGGAAATGATGGAAGTGCTACAATTACGGTCACCACGGGTACAGCTCCTTATGTCTATTCTTGGGCAGATGGTAGCACCATGGGTACAAACTCAAATTTGAGCGCAGGGGATCATGGTTGGATGGTAACAGATGCCTCTGGTTGTGTGGCTACAGGAACCGTTACTATTGGAGAGCCTTCGGCAATGGTCTTAACGACAATGGTCGTGGATGCTAGCTGTGGTGGAGACAATGGAATGGCTTCTGTAGATGTAACAGGAGGTACAGCTCCTTATACTTATCACTGGAATGATACTTTCGGTCAGACTATGGCAAATGCTATGACATTACCTGCCGGAACCTATATAGTACTTGTCACAGATGCAAATGGTTGTACCGCAAATGCAACGGTGACTGTAAATTCTACGGAAGGGTTTACTTGTGCAGTTTCAATAGCTTCTAGTTATGGCGGCGCACACATAAGTTCAATTGGTGGAAGCGATGGTTCTGCTGCGGTTTCTATGAATGGTGGTTCAGGTACTTTTTCTTTTGCTTGGTCTAACGGAGCAACGAATCAACAAGTAACTGGACTCTCTGCTGGTACTTATACGGTGTTAGTTACCGACGATGTGACAGGTTGTACCTGTGAGTCAACAGTGACTTTAGAAGATCCAGCAAAACTAGGAAACTTTGTTTGGTTGGATGCGAATATGAATGGTTTGCAAGATGCGGGTGAAGCGGGCATGGAAGGAGTAGTGGTTAATGTTACAGGAACCTCTGCTTATGGAATGGCTATTGATTTAACCATGACAACGGATGCTACGGGTATGTATATGTTTACTTTGCCTCCTGGAGCGTACAAAGTTACTTTTACGGCGCCTGAGAATCATGACTTCACTACTGCTAATGCTGGTGATGATACGCTTGATAGTGACGCGGATGCAAATACTGGAATGACTCAAGTGGTTACTTTAGCTTCTGGTGACTATAATCCTAGCTTAGATGCTGGATTGGTTAAAACCTGTGTAAGCGTAGGAAACTATGTTTGGTTTGATGATGGTCAAGATGGTTTGCAAAATACAGGTGAAGCAGGTGTTCCTAACTTTGTTGTGAATCTGCTTAATGCGGCTGATAATTCAGTAGTAGCATCCACTACGACTGGAGCAGATGGCTCGTATTTATTTGATTGTGTTTTACCTGGTACGTATGTCATCCAATTTGACCCAGCTAGTTTGCCAGATGGGTACCAATTTACGACGCAGGACGTAAATAACGGAAATGCTGATGCAAATGATAGTGATGCGAATGCAACAGGACTAACGGACCCATTTACGGTTTCTATAACAGGAGGAGATGATTTGAAATTTGATGCAGGTATTCATACGAATTGTGATAATGTGCACTTTCCTGGTACAGTTGGCTATGACCAGATGCTTTGTCCTGGTGATACACCTGCTGAGTTTGTAACCATTACGGAAGCTATAGGCGGTACGGGAGAATTTGAATATATTTGGATGGAAAAAGTGATAGAGGCAGGGTCTCAATGGGAGCCTATTCCTGGGTCAACTAATCCTACTTACCAATCTCCACCATTGATGACTACTACATTGTTCAGAAAGTGTGTTCGTCGTGCAGGTTGTGTAACTTACTTAGAGCCACCAGCCATCACAATTATAGTGAACGATACTTGTGGTAATGGTTTTGTTAGTCTTACTGGAACAGTATTGGCAGCTGAGGTGTCATTAGAATGGGTAACGGGTACGGAGAATGGAGACTTCTCTTATCTAGTAGAACACTCCGCTAATGGGGTTGACTTCGTGTCAATGGATTTATTGGATGGTCAAGGTATTAGCAATGCTAACAATTATTACTCATACATGGATAAGCATCCGCATGTTGGAACAAACTATTACAGAGTTGTAATGAATGGTCCAAATGGTTTCGAAATGACCTCAGATGTTATTAAAGTTATCTTGAAGCAGGATGGTCAGGAATTGGGTGTTTTCCCGAATCCAGCAAATGACATTTTCTATGTAGATATTATGACTGAAAAAGTGGATTATGGTTCTGTTGAATTGATGGATGCTAATGGTAAAGTTTTGAAAACTTATCCGGTTAAAGCAGGGCAGAGTGGGCCTCGTCCATTTTTGATTCCGGATTTGTCAGCTGGTCTTTACTTTGTTAAAGTAACCGTGAACGGAGAAGTGAAGATGATGAAACTTAGAAAGCAGTAATTATTGTTCTCCTGAATACCTATTGGACGTACGCTGAAAACAGCGTACGTCCTTTTTTTATGTCGAACTTTCCAAAAGTCTGAAACTTTTGGAAAGTGGTGGTTATACTCTGGGACAGTTAAAATATTTGACAGCCGATCTGATTCGCGAATTGAAGGTAAGTGGTTTTTTTACCGTCGCCATGCTTATTGCACTTTCCAAAAGTTTTTCACTTTTGGAAAGTTATAAGTATGGTTCGTCGAGGTCGTTTACTTACTAGATGTGGTTTAAAAATGGAGGGTAAGTGGTCTAACGCAATGCAGTCAAGCTTTCTTCAATATTTTTAATACGTGCTTGCCCATCCGCTAATTTCTTACGCTCCATAGCAACGACTGTTTCTGGTGCATTCGACACAAAACGCTCATTCGACAATTTCTTTTCGATACCGAAGACAAACCCTTTCGCCCTTTTCAATTCGTCCTCTAGTCGCTTGGTCTCTGCCTTAACATCTATTGTTAGCTCCAAAGGCACAAAATACTTGCCGGTACCGGCTCCAAAGGAAACTGTTGTACCAGCAATGTCTTTATCAACGAGTTCTATTTTCTCTAAGTCACCCAGTTTTAGGAGAAGACTTTGAAAAGCTTTTGCCGAAAGGAGATGAGTTGTTTCCTCAGATTTTTGCGCAAGCAGGGTTAAAGGCTCCCGTTTCTTTAAGCCGTTTTTATTACGAATATCTCGAACCTTTCCAATGACATCTTTCGTTAATTCTATTTGCTTATCTAGTTTCTTGTCATAAGCACCAATTGATGGCCATTGACTGATTACACAGTCTTCACCTTCTTTACGTTCTTTTAATAAATGCCATATTTCTTCCGTAAGGAAAGGCATAAACGGATGCAAAATAGTCATCAATTCGCTAAATGTCTCTACCGTAGCTTCGTAGGTTTTCGGATCAATGGGCTGTTGATAGGCGGGCTTGATCATTTCCAAATACCAAGAGCAAAAATCTCCCCAAATAAAGGAATACAAGCGAACCAAAGATTCTGATAAACGAAACTGCTCAAAATCCCGTACCATTTCTGTAAGGATAAAGTTCTTTTTGTTTTCAAACCATTCTACGGCGAGCACATTTACCTCAGGCTGTGGCAAAGACTTATCTATCTCAAATCCCTTTATAAGTTTTAAAGCATTCCAAAGTTTATTGGTGAAATTTCTACCTTGTTCACATAGCTTCTCATCAAAGAGTAAATCCCCTCCTGCAGGAGAAGAAGACAACATGCCAAAGCGGACACCATCTGCACCAAATTTTTCTATCAACTTCAATGCGTCTGGAGAATTACCCAAAGACTTACTCATCTTGCGACGTTGTTGATCCCGAACCATTCCTGTAAAATACACCTTCTCAAAAGGCTTTTGATCATACCATTCATAGCCTGACATAATCATACGCGCTACCCACAAAAAGATAATATCCCAACCTGTCACTAAGACATTAGTAGGGTAGTAGTAGTCGAACTCTTTGCTTTCGCTAAATCCATCAAAGACACTTATCGGCCACAGCCAAGAGGAAAACCAAGTATCTAAGGCATCTTCATCTTGCTTTAAGTCAACATTTGTTAAAGATTGATTACCAGTCTTTTCTTTTGCTTTTGCTAAAGCTTCTTCTATATTATTTGCTACATATACATCCTCCCCGTAATACCAGACTGGAATTCGGTGTCCCCACCAAAGTTGGCGAGAGATGCACCAGTCTTGGATGTTCTCTAACCAGTGTCGATAGGTATTCTTAAAATTGGATGGATAGAACTGAACCTCGTCTGTCATCACGGCATCTAAGGCTTTTTTACCCAATTCTTTCATGTTGACATACCATTGCAAAGAGAGTCTAGGCTCTACCACTGCATGGGTTCGTTCGGAGCGTCCAATGTTAGTCGTATAATCTTCTAACTTTTGTAGATGCCCCGATTCTGCCAACATTTTATTTATCTTCTTACGAGCCACAAAACGATCTTCCCCCACTAGAATTTGACCCGCTTCATTGATGGTCGCATCTTCATTTAAAATATTGATGACCTCCAAGCCATGTGCTTTCCCAATTGCGTAATCTTCTGGAGCATGAGCCGGAGTGATTTTTAAGGCACCTGTCCCAAATTCGAGATCAACATGGTTGTCCGCAATAATGGGGATGGGCTTATCGAGTAGCGGGATTAAGACCATTTTTCCTACTAGGTCTTTGTACTTTTCGTCTTTTGGATTAACGGCTATGGCAACATCTGCCATGATGGTTTCGGGGCGTTGGGTCGCAATGGTGATACCCCCTTCACTTCCATCAGCAAAGCGATACTCGATATAGGATAATTGCGCTTGCTCATCCTTTCGGATAACTTCTTCATTAGACAGTACCGTTTTTGCGACAGGATCCCAATTTATCATACGATAATCACGATACAACAAACCTTTTTCATGGAGGTCAATAAATGCTTTTTGTACATGCTCCGAACGCACTTCATCCAAAGTGAAGGCTGTGCGCTCCCAATCACAAGAAGCCCCTAATTTCTTGAGCTGATTGAGGATGATTCCACCATACTTATCTGTCCAGATGTAGGCGTAGTCCATAAATTCTTGACGGGTAAGATCCGACTTTTTGATACCTTTTTCTTCTCTCAACCATTTTACGACTTTTGCTTCAGTCGCAATGGAGGCATGGTCTGTACCAGGAACCCAGCAGGCGTTTTTGCCATCTAAGCGCGCCTTACGAATCAATATATCTTGAATTGTATTATTGAGCATGTGCCCCATGTGTAAGATCCCAGTCACATTGGGAGGGGGGATCAATATCGTAAACGGTTCACGATCGTCGGGTTCAGAGTGAAAATACCCCTTGTCCATCCAATGTTTATACCATTTTCCTTCTATATCCGTCGCTGCAAAATTCTTAGAAATCTCCATCTAACTATACCTGTTTTTATTGAGCTACAAAGGTAGGGAAAAGTTTTATATGCTTTTCTTAAGCGTTTTATTATCTTTGGTTTCTTTTTTGAAGAAAAATACGGGCTTAAGCTTTTATAATTAAGCCGATAACAGCATAAAACGACATAATGAAAATCCAAAAAAAACAATTGATACAAGCCAATAAAGGGCAATTGACACAACATAAGAAAGAACTAAAAAATTTAGTAGGCATACTTTCTAGTAAAGGAATCAATGCAAATGCCATCATCAAGACCATTCAAAATTATGAAGTCGCCATTCCAAGCTGGGCTTTGGGGGCAGGAGGAACTCGTTTTGGTCGGTTTGGCTTTGGGGGTGAGCCTAGTAATTTGCATGAAAAACTTGAAGATATTGGTGTCCTTCATGCCCTGACCCATTCAGCAGGAGCCGTTTCTTTACATATTCCTTGGGATATTCCTAATGACCCGAAGGCTACTAAGAAGTTTGCCAAAAGCCTAGGAATCAAGTTTGATGCCATGAATTCCAATACCTTTCAGGATCAGCCCAACCAAAAGTACACCTATAAATATGGTTCTTTGTGCGATACCGATCCTAATGTAAGAAACCAAGCTGTTCGACATAATAAGAAAGTGATAGATTATGGCGTTGCCTTAGGGTCAAAATCCTTGACGGTTTGGCTGGCTGATGGTGCTAACTTTCCAGGGCAAAATAATTTTAGAACAGCATTAAATAATACACTTGACTCCTTAAAAAAAATTTATAAGCATTTGCCTAAAGACTGGAAGCTGTTTATTGAGTATAAACCGTACGAACCTAATTTCTACTCGATGGTCATCCAAGATTGGGGGACTTCCTTTTTGTTGGCGAATGCATTGGGACCCAAAGCGTTTACCTTAGTGGATTTGGGTCATCACTTACCCAATACAAACATTGAACAGATTGTAGCGACTTTGATGTCACAGGGAAAACTGGGTGGTTTTCATTTTAATGACAGTAAGTATGGGGATGATGATTTGACGGTAGGAGCCATAAAACCTTATCAGCTATTTTTAATATTCAGCGAATTGGTTTTTGGTATGAAGAATAATAAACCAAAGAATCCAATTCCCGCTTGGATGATTGATGCCAGCCACAACATCAAGGATCCATTAGAAGATTTATTGCAGTCGATTCAGGCGATAGAGATGGCTTACGCAAAAGCTTTATTAATAGATCAAAAATCCTTAGCTCTTGCCCAAAAGAATAATGATATTACTTGGGCGCAAGAGATTTTAGCAGAAGCTTATCAGACGGATGTACGTCCTCTTTTGGCGGAAGCTAGAAGAATATCAGGTACAGTACTGAACCCTATTCAAACGTATAGGTCTCTTGACGTGAGGTCTATATTGATAGCTGAAAGGGGAGCTGATAGTAAGGCGACGGGGCTGTAATTGCTGGTTTGTGAGTCCTTTCGGAAAAAACTGTATGAATCATATGATTGTTTAAAACTTCTTTAAAATTAATAATATCAAACACACCCTTATTTTTGACATAGGAAAAACGAACAAGAAGTATTACCTTTTTGATAAGGATTTTAATGTCGTAGCCCAGGAAGAAAAAGAGATTCCTGAAATCCTTGATGAGGATGGTTTTCCTTGTGATAGCCTTTCTGAAATAGTAGGTTTTATTCAGGAAAATTTAAGAGTATTAGATTGGAATGACGATTTTAATATTACTAAATTGAATTTTTCTACTTATGGGGCTTCTTTTGTCCACATTGATAATACTGGGGAGGTCAAATTACCTCTTTATAATTATTTAAAACCAATGGATGAGGAAGTGATGGAAACTTTTTATCAAGCATTTAACAAAGAACAGATCGCTTTAGAAACGGCTTCTCCGCCCCTCGATATGTTGAATGCTGGTTTCCAATTACTTTGGTTGAAGAAGAATAAAGTGGAGTTTGAAGATGTTTCGTTTTCTTTGCATTTACCAAATTATCTTGCTTTTTTATATCATGATAAGCTCGTCAGTGATTATACAAGCATCGGATGTCATACGGCTTTATGGGATTTCGAAAATAAAGAGTATCACCAATGGGTGAAAAAAGAGCGAATAGACGAGTTTTTACCATTCCCGGTATCGGCATTGACCACTTTTTCGAGAAGTAGTGAACTAGAAGTTGGGGTCGGAATACATGATAGCTCTGCCGCATTGTTGCCTTATTTAGTTGGCGTGAAAGAACCATTTTTATTAATTTCAACGGGTACTTGGAGTATTACCTTAAATCCGTTTAATAAGGAGCCTTTGACGATAGAAGAGCTCAACCAAGATTGTTTGGCGTTTTTATCTGTCGAAGGGCAAAGAGTAAAAGCGGCTAGATTGTTTTTAGGGCATGAATTCTCTGTTCAATTAAAAATACTTAATGCCCATTTTGGAATAGAAGATGATTTTTTTAGAGAGATTTCTTTCGATATAAATATTTATGAATTATTAAAAAAGGAAACGACTAAGTATTTTTATTTTAAATCATTAGGAGAGGATGGACTCAAGACAATGAGTCTGAATAAGTTTGAAGATTTTAGTACGGCTTATCATCAATTAATGTGGGAACTCGTTGATTATCAATTAAATGCGATAAGCTTAGCCATAGGTCATACAAAAGGAATTAAGACTATTTTTATAGATGGCGGATTTGCAAAGAACGATGTTTTTTGTAAAATGCTGAAAAATGAACGTCCTGAATATCATTGGAAAAGAACAAATCTAGGTGCAGGTTCTGCTTTGGGGGCAGCAATAGCCGTCAATAAAAATAAATTTACGGAAGAGCATTTTAAAAGAATTCTGCAAGTAGAAAATATTTGAGCAAATGAAAGTTGGACTTTTTATACCATGTTATATAGACCAGTTTTATCCTGAAGTTGGGATTGCTACGTTTGAATTATTAAAGAAATTGGGCTATGATGTCGTGCCTCCTATAGGAGCGACGTGTTGTGGGCAACCGATGGCTAATTCGGGATTTGAACAAGAAGCCAAAGAGGTGTACCGACATTTTGTAAATGATTTTTCTGAATTTGATGTGGTCGTGATGCCTTCTGGTAGCTGTACTATGCATGTAAGGAAGCATTATGATGTAATCCCTCAAACAGACCAAGTGGTGCATATTCGAACAAAGACTTATGACCTAGTAGAATTTTTAATAGACCAAGGATTGGAGCAACTCCCAAAAGTTCATTTTCCAAAAAAGGTTGCACTTCATACGGGTTGCCATAGTCTGAGAGGATTGAAGATTGGAAAAGCTTCTGAACTTAATGGACCTCCCGAATCAGCCTTAGAAAAAGTATTGAATCACGTGACTGGAATTGAATTTGTGCCGCTTTCTCGTACAGATGAATGCTGTGGATTTGGTGGGACTTTTGCCATCGCTGAGGAATCAGTTTCGGTAAAAATGGGTCAAGACAAGATGAAGGATGTGGTAGGTTCTGGCGCAGAAATTTTAGTAAGTAACGATATGTCTTGTTTGATGCATCTAGAGGGTATTGTACGAAGAAATAATCAAGAAGTAAAATTGATGCATATTGCTGAAATCTTAAATTTGAAGAAAATTGAAAGATAAACACCCACAAAAGGCAGCTACTTTTATTAAGGATGAAGCTAGAGTAGATTGGCATGATGCAGCATTGTGGCATGTACGGTCTAAACGAGATTTGGCAGTTGATGATGTGCCTGAATGGGCCTTTTTAAGAGGAATGGCGTCCGAAATAAAATCCCATACTTTGTCAAAACTAGACAGCTATCTCCTTGATTTTGAAGCTAATGCGTTAAAAAATGGTGTAACAGTACATTGGGCAAGAGATGGTGAGGAGCATAATAGCATAGTCTTAGATATTCTTCAGAAGAACAACGCCACAAAAGTAGTCAAATCGAAATCAATGCTGACCGAAGAGTGCGAACTCAACCCTTATTTGGAAGCAGCAGGCATTGAAGTAACTGATACGGATTTGGGTGAAAGAATTATCCAATTAAGAAAGGAGCCACCTAGCCATATTGTTTTACCGGCTATTCATATTAAGAAAGAAGAGGTCGGGGATCTTTTCCGTAAGGAACTAAATTCGGAGCCTGGAAATAATGACCCTACTTACTTGACACACCGAGCTCGGGCTCACTTGCGTGAAAAATTTCTGGAATGTGATGCGGCTATCACGGGCGTGAATTTTGGAATAGCCGAAACGGGAGAAGTCATCGTCTGTACCAATGAAGGGAATGCAGACATGGGTGTCCACTTGGCTAAAGTGCAAATCCATTCTATGGGTTTAGAGAAAATGATTCCAAGAAAAAAAGACCTAGGTATTTTTATTAGACTATTAGCTCGTAGTGCAACTGGACAGCCGATTACTATCTATACTTCACATCACAAAAAAGCTATCGAAGGAACAGAAAAACATATTATCTTGGTGGATAATGGGCGCTCAGATCGGTTGGCTATGCCTGATTATCGAAATGCTTTGAAATGTATTCGTTGTGGGGCTTGTATGAATACTTGTCCGATTTATCGGAGGAGTGGGGGACATAGCTATCATTTTACGATTCCAGGCCCCATTGGTTCTATTTTGGCTCCTACTGTGGATACTTCCGAATATAGTGATTTGCCTTTTGCTTCCACTTTATGTGGTTCGTGTGAGGATGTATGTCCCGTAAAAATTGATATTCCGCACCAATTATATAAATGGAGACAAGATATAGCAGAAGCTGGAAATCTTAGTGCTGGAAAAAGACGTTCGATGCGTCTTGCCGCTCGAATACTTAAAAGGGAAAAAAATTATAAACGGTTTGGGAAATTGATGAACATTGGTTTAAAGTATTCCCCGAAGTTTCTACTAAATAATAGATTTAACAAATGGTCTATTGGTAGAGATTTACCAAAAGCGCCAAAAGAATCCTTTAAATCTTGGTACAAAAAAAATCATGGCAAGTAAAAAAAATATAATTAATAATATTAGGAAAGCGAAGTTAGTAGATACTGGTTTGCCTGAATTCGATTTTAGATCGGATAGTAAATTTAATTGGATAGATGTTTTTAGGGCTTCCGCCAAAAAAGCGGGTTCTTCGATAATCCATAAAGAAGAGATTGATTATGCTAAGGTTAAGAAAGTTATTAATCTCTCCCAGTATTTATCCTTCCAGTCTTCTGATTTACAGGGAGTTAACTCGCCGGATGAACTGACGGATATCGACTTATTGATTTTGGATGGAGAGATAGGAGTCGCAGAGAATGCCGCGATTTGGGTGACCGATAAAAATTGGCCTTTTCGGGTTTTACCATTCATTGCAGAACATTTAGTTATTTGCTTGAAGAGGGAGGTGATAATTGGGAATATGCATGATGCCTATGCGATAGTTGCCGAAGCAAATTATGATTTTGGTGTTTTTATTGCTGGGCCATCTAAGACTGCTGACATAGAACAGAGTTTGGTGATTGGCGCGCAAGGTGCTATGAGTTTACGTATAATTTTGGTGGACTGATTTTAGGTAGAGTATTATTGGTTTTGACTCCCAATCGCCTCTTTCATTCCTTTAAATAAATCTGAAAAGGAATTAAACTCTCGTTTATAGCTTAGACCAAATCCTGTTTTTCTTCGGTTTTTAGAACCAGTTGTATAGTCAGGTTCAAATCTATTATACACCTGCATTCTATATCGCCTATTTTTTGATAATATAACTTCTATGAGAATGTCACCAGCGAAATCGGAAGTAGCAGTTGTATTTATCGGATTGTTGGCACTAATATCAAAATTACCCCCTAGTTGGACGGTTACTCGATTATTAAAAAAGTGATTTTTTAAATTGATGTTAAAGACTCTAGAAGTGATGGCATCTTCTCCTACCGCAGCATCTTCTTGATAGATATTGACGCCTAAGTCCACTTCCATACCTGAGTATATTTTTCCAGTACCGACAACATCTGCTAGCAATGAATTAATGTGCCTCGCAAATTGGATAGATAGCAATTCTGACAAAGTACTGGTCAACCCAGTTCCTACATTACCCTCTATGCCCAATGAGTTGCCAGGAGGCAAGAAGGTTCCAAAAACCAATAGACCAATAACTTGTCGATTGAGTTCATTCGGATCATTTTGGATGTTATTTAATTTACTAGAAACATAGTTTTTATTATTTCCAATTAGATTGGGAATGTCCAATGAAAAGGAAATATTGGGTTGCATCATAGGTCCAGTTAGAAGTAAACCTAAGTTGATATTTGTTGGCTTTTGTGCCTCGGTTACGTCACTTTTAGTTCCAAAAGCTTTTAGTTCTTCTTTAATTAAATTTTGGATGGGTGCTTTCAACCCTTGGTACACAGCCTGAATATCTAAAATTGCCCCCATGGGATCTTTGCTCCAAGTAATCGTTCCACCAGGTTTTATAACAAAAGGTTTATTAATGAAATTAAGCAAAGTGAAGAGATATTCTCCTTTCGAAATGACATATTGACCATTCATGAAAAACTCACCTGATCTCTTGTATTGTAAATTAAATTCCCCAGAGCCATGACTTTGTATCACATCGCCAGCGGTTTCATCAAAAATTAATTTCATGTCTGCATCCTCCGTAAAATTAAAAGTCATATCGATATTAAGCCCTGTAGCGGCATTTGAGACTTCCTCATCTTGATATTTCTTCTCCTCAGCTTCTTTGGCAAATGAAAGAAATTTTACAAATTTATTTTCTCCGACTTGTTGCTCATGCGAAAAGACTAAATTTAAATTCGTCCCGTGTAAACTTGTCCCGACAATACGCAGTTTCGGTTGTTCAAAATTTCCACTAAACTTGGCTGTAACGTCTGCAATGGCCGTTCCATAATATAATGGGTCGTCGCCTTTTTTAGTGTCCAAAACCAAGAACCTGTCGGATAACATCACGACATCTAAACTAAAATTCTTAAACCGTCTATGCCTCAAACCCCCTACGATGCCTGCCGTATTTCCAAGTCTATCGGTTATTTTTGCACCCGTAGCGTTAAATTGTGTGGTATTGATTAATAACCTTTGATGGTTGATGAAATAATGCGTCTTCATGTAGTCAATAGTCATCTCGCCATTTAAAATATCTGCATATCCATCAAATTCTGGACCCGTAAGTGGGCCCTTAATGGAGAGGTGCCCATCAAATTTTCCAGCCGTTTCAGAGATGCCATTTGGGATGATATCCTCAATGATTGGGAAGGGGAAATTTTTGAGATTTCCATCAAGGAAAATAGATTTTTTGGGCACTTTTTGTCCTTTCCATGTGGATGAGGCTTTGGCAAAATGTACATAGCCAGTGGTAGTCAATAACCCCTTTCCTATGTTTAGGTCTACATCAACTGGGCTATGGAAGTCCGGCATATTTGCCTTTAATAAAAATGACCCATAGGCTTCGGCATTGAAATTGATATTATCCGCTTTCATTTCTAAGCGAATATCCTTACGTTCTTGAATATTATTAAATTGTATATTGGCTACAAATGGTCCTGAGTACAATAGCTTGTCATAAGCATACAAAGAATTAATAAAAGACAAATCAAAATGCTTGAAATCTAAATGAAGGCTATTGCTGGTTGGAGTCGAGAGTTCAAACTGTTTTTCTTTTGAAGTGAAATTGATATTTTTCGCTTCTAAGAAATTCTTGCTGAAACGTAAATAATTATTAGAAGAAATTTGCCAATTGTCTTCCGCTAAATGAATGTTCGATGGGCTAAACTGTAATTGGTAATAATCTTTTTTGGGAAGAACAATCCCATTAAAACGAACATTTTTAAGCACAGAGCTAATATTTGACGCTTTAATGTTGAAATCCAACGTGTCTGGAAAAACAGAAATATTTATAGCAATCGGGGGGAGTGATTTTTTTTCATTAAGTTGTATTTCAAAAATATTAGCCTTCGCTTTTAGTATATTTGGTTTGCCATTAATAGAAATTTCTGTGTTGTTTATGCTTTTGTTGCCAGCATGTATAGAACTTATGTGCCCATTAATTTTTAACAGTTCCGCTTGATTATTGAAAGTTCCCTTTAGTTTTACTCCCGCTATTGTATCTATATTTAGTCCTATTAATTGAGTGATGTTTTGGGAATTATGTAACTCTAGGTCGAAAGTAAAGTCTTGCTTTTTTGCTCGGAGCGAATCAGGATTTATATTTAGTTTTTTTGCAAATGCTGGACTTCTTGAGATTAAAGCAGATTTTAAGGCAATGGGTAATGATTGTAGATCAAAAACACCTTTCATATTTGCATTGATTATACTAGATTGTATTTTTAAATACTTATTGTTGGGGTCGTCCAGTTTGACCGCTATGTAAGCGGAGTCTAATTGAAAGGAATCCTGCTTGTTAAATAGTTTTAAGCCCTTTATTTGTGCGTTGCCGCTAAATTCTTTCAGCTCTTTTCCCGAAAGGTTCAAATCAATACTGCCAACAACATTTAAGGGCTGTTTTGATAAATTCAAAGCATATAAATTCAAGCTTCTTATTTCTGAATCAAAATTATACTTGGCTATAGAATCGGTAAAATCAACTTGTCCGATGAAGTCCAAATTGATGTTTGGATCTGAACTTTTTAATTTTCCATCAAAAAAGTTTTGTTCCAACTTGCCATTCAAAACGATGTCTTGATAGATGTATTTTTTATATTCAAAACGTTCTATGGATCCATGTAGAACAGCATGAGCGGTATGCAAACGAATACCTCCTCCTTCCTTTACCACCGCATTGAACGAAATCAAACCAAGCTCTTCATTACTCATCCACTTATTTAAATCAAAATCGATAACGGATAGCTTTCCAGAATACTTGGCTTTTTCTGTCCCATTGCTAATGTCTAAATTCATATCTGCTTTGACTGCACCGATGGCTGTTTTTAACTCGCCATAGGCAACAAACTGATTGACAAATCCTTCTAGCTTGCCTTTAAAAGTTAGCTTTCCAAGTGCATTTAAATTACTAGGTGGGTTGAATCCGGGTATCAATAGCTTTAGGGTAGGGATGTCTGTTCTGATTTCTTGCACGTCTATATTGATTGATGCATGTGCTTTATCTGAAAGGTTATTGATTTTGATTTTACCAATCATTGCGGTTTGTCCAATGGAAATGTTTAGATTATTAGCTCTGGGGTTTTCTAATTTTCCAGCAAAGTCACCACTCACCAAAACAGATTGATTTTTATTGAGTTGAAAGAATTTTTTTGTCTGTAGTTTTTTTGCAAAATAAAGAATGTCTCGTATAGCAATTTTACTTTCTTGGAGTTTTAGCTTTACATATACCTTGTCTTTGAAGGAATTGAAGTCTTCATAGCTTTTATATTTTAGAGCAAGATAATGGGTCAAATAGGTGCCTTTTTGGTCTTTGTGTTCATTTGGTGTTTGGAATTTAAAGCCAATTAGTTCAGTCTTTCGATTTGAAATAGTTGCTTGTTTAACACTTAGTTTTTCTATTTCAAAACCAGAATTTTCCACTAGGCTTAGATTTTGAATGCTTCCACTAAAAGCCTTTTTATCGAAAGAGAAATTTTTTATTTTAATATTTATAGCACTAACATCCAAATGATTAAAATCCACTAATTTTTTGATGCTATCCCTGGAAAAGCTTTTGTCAAAATTATCACTGGAGAATTGACCTTTTTCAATGTGTACATTTTGTATAGTCAATAACAAGGCGTTTGTATCTTGTTCTTTTGTGAGGTTAGATAGAATCGTTGTTGTATCTTGCTTATGCTTAAAAAAGGAAAACCTCGGATTAAGCACATGAACACTTTGGATGGCAAAATAATTCTGTTCTAAATTTAGGCTATCCACCAGTATCTTGCCTTGGAAAGCATAGGCGTCAAAATTTTTATGGCTGATGTCATTCTGACTATGTAACTGAACATCATGTAGATTGATGCTTTTTAACGCAAGTGAAATCTTCTTTTTCTTTCGACTTGAATCTGTTTTGAAATAGTCTAAAATAAATTGGGCATTATGACTAGCGCTATTTTTTGTTCTTTTTAATTGGACACTGGCTCCTGATAATTCTATATCTTGGATATAAAGATTGTTGTAGAACAAAGAAAAGATTCCTCGGTCTAATGTGACTTGTAGCTTTTTGGCTTGGAGTAATGTGTCCTGGTCTTGGTCCTCAATAATTAAATTCTTGAGATAAAATCCATTAAGAATACTAAACTTGAAATCCGAAATGGAGATGTGCGTCTGCAAATCCTTTTCCAGCTTAGCAATTGTTTTATTTTTTATATAATTTTGGGTTGCAGGTAATTGAAGTGCCGCAAAAATAAATAGCACGGAGAAAATCAAGAGAATCAAAATCCGTTTTGGCCATTTGACCAAAAACAGATAGAACCTTTCGGACAATGTCCGATTCTTATGGTTCTTCTTTTTAGGTGATTCTTGTTGCATGTATTGTATAACGTACAGTAATGGTCTTAGTTCCCCTGTAAATCAATGGTTTAACGCTTTTTTAACGTTTTGAAATGAGTAATAAACTATGGTCATTAAGTGAAGTCCGAAGGGTTTTCGGATAGAGGCTCAAAGATAGTAAGAAAATTTGGTTTTGTTGGGGTTTAGATCACGCTGTAAATTTGAGCACCTATGATTTTGTAGAAATTTGTTTTTGCTGCTTGAAAAAGTACTTAGCACATGTTGCGAATACGAATGTAGCTATAAATGACTTTTTTTTCTCATTTTTTTTCTCTTGTTTTTTGGGTAGTTTGCTTTTATGTGAAAATAGCATTAATTAGAGTAAGCTGCTGATTTACAATGTATTAAATGTATTATGGGAAGATATTTGTACCTATTCCTTAGAAGGTATAAATTTGTAGTCGAACAAACTGAACACAACCCACCTTATTTTTAGCAAGTTTTATTAAATTTGCAACCCTCCTGTTTCTGAATTATTGAATTTTATGATCCAGTCAGGCAGCAATGCCTTGTCTATGAGGGTCTTAATACAAAACAACAAACATGCGACAAATTTTTAT